>JBDRXT010000125.1:0-2567 GCA_039803045.1 Caldifarciminota bacterium | reverse complement strand
AGGGTAAAAAACAAGAGCAACAAACACAGGCTGTTAAAACAGCTATCATTTTAAATATATATGCTGTTGATTTAGATAAAATTCTTTTAGATATTAGAAACGAATTAAAATATAATGGTATTTTGGCAGGTCCAGATGCTTGGGATGAGATAAAAGAACAAGTAACAACTATTCCTGGTGAAAATTTTTATATTGCTCATTTCTTCCCTCTTGAAAATCAGAAAACTCAAGAATTCTCTGATAAATATAAACAGCAATTTAAAACTGTTCCTTCATCTTGGTCTGCTTTATCTTATGATGCAGTTAGTGTTGTGATAAATGCTATCAGAGAGGCAAAAGCAGTTGAAACACAAAGAATTATTTTAAGAATCAAATATCAGAACTATGATGGTTTGACTGGTAGAATATCTTATGGTGGAGATAATGTACTTGATGATAAATCAGTTGTAGCTATTAAGTATACGGGGAATACAAAGGGGTTTATAAGAAGGACGAATGTAGCTGGAACTATTGCTCAATAGTAATTGGAAATATTAGAAGTATTACAGGACGGTTCTGACAGAGTTTTTTATAGGATTTTATATAAAGGAAAAGTTTATATTTTATTGAAGGAAACGAAGAGGTATAGGTTTGAAAATTATTTAAAAGTTGCAGGGATTTTAGGTCATCTTGCTCCAAAAATTTTTGATTATAATTTAGAAAGTTTAGAAATTTTGATTGAAGATTTAGGTGATTTAAGTCTTTTTGAATATATAAGAGCTTACAAGGATTATAAGATTTATTACGATGTTATTAGCATTTTGAAAGATATTCAGGCTTTAAGAGTAAATCTTCCTATTTTTGATTATGAACATCTAAAGTACGAAATAGACTACTTTTTGGATTTTAATCAAGAATATTCGAAATTCAGAGAGTTTTTATACGAAAATTCTATGATTGTTTCAAAATTTGAATATTCTTTTATGCATAGAGATTTTCAATCAAGAAATATTATAATTAAGGATGGAAGAATTAGGTTAATAGATTTTCAAAGTGCTCATTTTGGTCCAAAGTTATACGATCTTTCAAGTGTTCTTATAGATCCTTATGTAAATTTGGAAGATTTTGTAATTGAAGAGCTTTTAAGATTTTATTCTAATGTAGAGCGTGAACAATTTTTAAGAGTTTCACTTCAAAGGATTTGCCAGGTAAATGCTGCTTTTAAAAAACTATCAAGAAAAAAAGAATTTTTTAAACAATTCATTCCAATTGCTAAATCTAAATTTAAAGAGTTAATAAAAGCACTTTAAAATTTTAAAATGTTGTGGGGGAGTGCTATAAGTTCATATCAGGCAGAAGGTGATAATTTTAATAGTGATTGGTGGTTATTTGATAGAGGTAAAAGTTCAAAAGCAAGTTATTTTTGGTATAAATGGAAAGAGGATATTAGATTGTTAAAGGAACTTGGACAAAATGCTTTTAGATTTTCGATTGAATGGAGTAGAATTTTTAAAACAGAGAAAGATATTGATTATAATAGTTTGGATGTTTACAAGAGAATTACAGAAGAACTATTAAATTATAACATAGAACCAATAATTACAATTTGGCACTTTACAAATCCAATCTGGTTTTATAAAAAAGGCGGTTGGTTAATTAATGATAACATAAATTACTTTTTTAATTACGTAGAGCTTATTGATAAACATTTTGATAATGTTAAATACTTTATAATTTTAAATGAGCCTAATGTTTATTCGTTTAAAAGCTATTTGGAAGGCACGTGGCCTCCCAACGAAAAGAATTTATTAAAAGCTTTTAGAGTTCTAAATAACTTAAAAAATGCTTATGTTATGGCATACAAGATTTTAAAACGTCCAGAAAGACTAATAAGCTTGAGCCAAAACTTTATAATATTTAGACCTTATAGATTTTACAATCCTATTAACATTATATCTTCCATTATTGATAATAAATTTTTTAATTTCTACTTCATCGACAGAGTAAAAAATTACATGGATTTTGTGGGGATAAACTATTATACTAGAGTTTTTGTAAAATTTCTCTCAAATTTCGTTTATAATGAAATTTCTCAGAAGAATTGTCTTGGTTGGGAGGTATACCCAAAAGGCCTGTATAAGATTTGTAAGCATGTTTATAAAAGATACAAGAAACCAATTATGATTACTGAGAATGGAATTTGTACTGATAATGATTTTCAAAGAATTAGCTTTATAAAAGAACATTTAAATTATTTAAAAAAAGCCAAAAGTGAGGGCGTTAAAATTTTGGGTTATATGTATTGGTCATTTTTGGATAATTACGAATGGGCTGAAGGTTTTGGTCCAAGGTTTGGTCTTGTTGAAGTAGATTATAAAACGGGTGAAAGAAAAGTTAGAAATAGTGCTTATTTTTATAAGGAGGTAATATATGAAGAAGCCGACTCTTAGAAGAGTTATAAACCTTGTAAGGAAAATACTTGAAACTTTTAAGAGAAATGAACAGCTCCTTGTAGAAATTGATAAAATAAGAAAAAATATAGTAACTAGATATAGTGATATACCAGAACACAAAAGGGCTTTAAGAAA
>JBDRXT010000124.1:0-2597 GCA_039803045.1 Caldifarciminota bacterium | reverse complement strand
ATAAACCTTGCTTACAAGTTACGTCATCATGTAAATCATTAGCTGTACTAACTTCTATTTGTGCTCCCATCGTATTTTGAGGATTTTTATCATCACACTTACCCTGATTCTCGTAATAGCTATCTTCGTACGAATATACATAATACCCACCTACATAATAGTTAGCATTTTCATCTTCATTTGGACTAAATTGATTATCATCAGGTTTATAACTTGATCCAAGTGTATCTATATCTTGTCCCATATACTCGCAAAATACAGCTCCTCCATTCCCTGCTGTTGTATCTTGTCCCCAACCTATAAACTCTTGGCCATTTTCGTTTGATACAATACTTGTTGGACTACCTGAAACAGAAAGAGTATCAAAGTCAAACATATCAGCAAAGAAATATCCCCCACCAGTATTTGGGTCTTGGATATATATTAAGATAAAGAAGTCATATAATATAGCTTTATAAATGTATGGATTATTGTCGTTTGGATCAACTCCTATAAAGTTACCATCAAGATATAGATATACTGGAATTGCATATTCATTATCAATATAGAAAATACAATTGCTAAACCCAATATAACCTCCTGGAAAAACACCGTCCATATCATTATCAGAGGTATTTCCAACAGCCTGATAGTATCCTCCTAAGGGACAAGCTCCTTGAGTACTGTTATTATACTCTTTTAGATGCTTGTAAAGGAGAAGAGGATTAGTGTTGGCAGGTTTTAGCCTCTTTGAAGCTCTATTTAGAACAAGATCACCACCAACTGCAATTTCACGAACAGGTCCAGTTGAACCACCACCATCACCCTTTTTACCGCAAGAAAAAGCCCCTATTATAAGGAGCAATAGAATTAAAAATTTATGTAAAAACATAGTGGAAAATTTTAAAGCATTTTTTAAATTGTGTTATTATATCTGCCTTAAATATACATTTTCAATGAAAAGGGCAAACTTGTTTAAAAGATCTTTTGAATAATATTGCTTTTCGTACTCATTAAGCTTTTGGTAGTTTTTAAAATAAGTTTCAATTTCATCTATTTCTTCTTGATTAGCTATTTTTTCAAAATCCCTTAAGAATATTTCAAAAACATTTTTCTTAAACAGAACTTCAAGCATATCTAAAGCTTGAACATTTGATGCACCTTCCCAAATTGGTGTAACAAGAGCCTCTCTATGTAATCTCTCTATAGGACTTTCTGATAAAAATCCAAATCCCCCAAATATTTCCCTTGCAATTAGAGTACTTTTTATTGAAAGCTCAGAAGTTCTATTTTTTGCTATATGTGTTAAAAATCTAGCATAGTTATAATATTCAGAAAACTTTGGTTTTTCACTAAAAACTTTATTAAATTCTGAAATTGCTTTAAATGAGATAATTAGTCCCCTTAATAAATTATGTTTTATCTCTTTTAAGTCCCTTTCAATTAAAGGAAAGTTTATAAGATAATCCCCAAAAATTTTTCTTCTTTTTGAAAATTCCTTTGCTTCAATATAACTTTTTAATGCCAGTCCAATAGCACCAACCGCATTATCTAATCTCGAGTACATTAACATCTCAAGAATATAATAAATACCATTATCTAAGTCCCCTATTAGGTACGCTTCAGTATTATTAAGTTCAACCTCACCTGTTGGAACGCTATTAGTAGCGCTTTTTTCCTTTAATCTTAAGATCTTATAGTTAAGTTCTCCGTTTTTATTATATTTTGGGACTAAGAATAATGCTAAACCTTTAATTCCTTTACTTTTGTCATATTTTGCAGAAACTAAGACATAATCAGCAATTCCTACGTTACTTGTATAATACTTAATTCCACTTAATAACCAATGATCAGACTTGTTTATTGCAATTGTTTCATTCATAGATAGATCACTACCACTTTTTGCTTCTGTTAACCATGTTCCACCATAAACATATGGCTTTTCAATCCCAAGCAGGTTTTTATAAACTTCAAATTTAGAATATTTGTATAACATAATACCTGTTTGATGTGTAAGAGTTATAATGCAGTATATACCAGCATCTGCTAACAAATAACCTAATGCATAGTGATAAAATAAATCGTTATCTAAAACAGTTCTTGAATTTATTTCAAATTCATTTAGTTTTTCTAAAACAAACTTCAAATATGGATTGATCCAAACAAAATCTATTCTTTCTCCTATTGGAGAATAATGCCTCAAAATTGGTTTTGAAATTCTATCTATATATTCAGCTATTTCATAGGGTTCCCTCGATGTATATTCACCAAATAACTTGATTTTCTCTTCATAATCCTTGTAATTTTTCCAAAATAAACTTAGAACTAATTTTAAGCTGTCATCATATTCAAAGTGATTTATTCCGAAAGCATATGAAAACTTTTCCATGTTTAAAATTTTAAAGCATAAAAGGGGGAAGAATCCCCCCCAACAGGAGGTGGCCCTTTAATTAAAAATAAATTTCAAGCTTAATTGAGGATTATATTCTATAATTTTGTATTGAGTATTTAGCAAGAATTTAAAAGGTTTTCCATCTGTATAAAAAGTAATTTCAAATAAATCTTCCTTTTCTCTTACTGTATATGCGAAATTGTTTGTATAGAGATATAAGAACATC
>JBDRXT010000123.1:0-2725 GCA_039803045.1 Caldifarciminota bacterium | reverse complement strand
TATTAGATATTTTAATTATGCCATTTGCTGTAAGAAAATGGGATGAGAAAATAATGCCTAATGTTATAGGAATGGATATTGATTCTGCAACTAAAGTATTAAAGGAACATGAGTTTATTCCAGTAGTTGACACAGTTATTCCTTCAAATGTTTATCCTAAAGGTAGTGTAATTGAACAAAATCCACAACCTCAATATAAAGTAAAGAAAGGTAGAAGGGTATTTTTGGTAGTAAGTGGAGGTATTGAGTATGTTCAAGTTCCAAATGTAATTGGTAAAAAAAGGGTTGATGCAGAAGATATATTAAAAAGTTATGGATTTGATGTAGAAGTTGAATATAGTGACGTAAGAGGAATGGAAAGCGATATTGTATTAGATGTTTCTCCAAGCATAGATAGTAAAGTTCCAAAGGGTTCAAAAATAAAAATTATTGTAAGTAGAGAAGTTTTATGATATTATTAGCTAACGAAGAGAATATTAGAAAGGCAAGTATTGTTATTAGAAGTGGTGGTGTTGTTGCTTTTCCGACAGAAACTGTTTATGGTCTTGGGGCTGATGCTTTAAATAAAGATGCTGTTATTAAGATATTTGAAATAAAACAGAGACCATTATTTGATCCTTTAATTGTTCATATTAGTGATTTTTCATGGATTGAGAAGTTATCTCAAGAATTTAATCAAATTGCTAAAAGACTTGCAGAAAAATTTTGGCCTGGACCTTTAACAATAGTATTTAAAAAATCTGAAATTGTTCCTTATATTACAACAGGGGGACTTGATACCGTTGCTATTAGGATGCCAAAAAATGAAATTGCTCTAAAACTAATAAGATATTCCCAAACACCAATTGCAGCACCAAGTGCTAATAAATTTGGGTATATAAGTCCTACTACTGCTAAAATGGTTTATGAGCAATTAGGTAAATATGTTGATATTATTTTGGATGGTGGGAAAACCGATTATGGTATAGAATCTACAATAGTTTATGTTGAGAATAACGATGTTTATGTATTGAGACTTGGTGCTATTGAAATTGAGGAGATTGAGAAAATAATAGGAAAGAGGGTTAAAATTTGCCAAAATATGAAAAGTCCTGGACAATTTAAGTTCCACTATTCCCCATATACAAATCTAATCATATTTAATAGTTTTGACGAAATAAAAAGCGACTTAGAAAAATACAAGAAAGTTGCTTTAATTAGTGTAAAGAGGGAGTTTTGGGATTTTAAAAATAAAGATAATGTTATTTACGATTTTTTTAGTGAAAATGGAGATTTAAGAGAAGTTGCAAAAAACTTATTTGAAAAGTTATATTATTATGATAAGATGAAATTAGATGCTATTTTTGTTCAAGCAGTTAAAGAAGAAGGTATTGGTAGAGCTATAATGGATAGATTGAGAAAAGCACAAGCAAGACATTACCCCTTAAAATTTTAAAATTATGAAAGATTGGAGAAAAATTTTGGAGAAGGTCACAGATTATAAATTTAGGTTGCCAAGAAGTTATAAATCAAATATGAATGTAGATGGTATTATATTTGCAACTGAAGATTTAATAAACGAAATTATAGAAGAAGGTGAAGCTCTTGAGCAAGTAGCTAATGTAGCAACTCTACCAGGCATTGTTAAAAGTTCTATAGCTATGCCTGATATTCACTGGGGATATGGTTTTCCTATTGGAGGAGTTGCAGCATTTGATCCTGAAAATGGAGGAATTATAAGTCCTGGAGGAGTTGGTTATGATATAAATTGTGGTGTAAGAATAATAAAGACTAACTTAACTGAAAAAGATATTGAAAAATACAAATTTAAGTTAGCTGATAAGTTGTTTGATTATGTTCCAAGTGGTGTTGGAGCAAGGAGTAAGTTTAAATTCTCTGATAAAGAATTAGAAAATATTACTGAAAAGGGATTAAAATATCTTTCAAAATTAGGTTATACTTGGGATGATGATTATGATTATATAGAAGAGTTTGGAAGTATGCCAGGAGCTGACTTTTCAAAAGTTAGTCAAACTGCAAGGGATAGAGGAAGGGATCAGCTTGGAACGCTTGGTAGTGGTAATCATTTTTTAGAAGTGCAAGTTGTAGATGAAATTTTTGATGAAGAAGTTGCGAGAAAGTTTGGATTATTTAAAGGACAAGTTCTAATCATGATACATTGCGGTAGTAGAGGTTTTGGACATCAGATAGCAAGTGATTATATTAGAGAATTTGATAGAGTTTTAAGTAAATACGGTATTAGGCTTGTTGACAAGCAATTATCTTGTGCTCCTTTCAATTCAAAAGAGGGACAAGATTATTATAAAGCTATGGTTTGCGCTGCGAATTTTGCTTGGTCAAACAGACAACTAATCACTTATCAAGTAAGAAAAGCGTTTAGTGAAGTGCTAGGAAAGAGCGCGGAAAGTTTAGAAATGAATATATTATATGATGTTGCTCATAATATAGCAAAACTAGAAGAGTTTAACAATAAAAAGCTTGTAATTCATAGAAAGGGAGCAACGAGAGCTCTACCAAAAGGTCATAAATTACTACCTCATGTATACAAGGATATAGGACAGCCCGTTTTAATTCCTGGTGATATGGGAACTTATTCTTATGTTTTAGTAGGAATGAAAAATTCTATTGAAGAATCTTTTGCAAGCTCTTGTCATGGAGCAGGAAGGGTATTGTCTAGAAGTAAAGCTAAAAAAATTGTTAAAAAAACATCTCTATTGAAAAAATT
>JBDRXT010000122.1:0-2726 GCA_039803045.1 Caldifarciminota bacterium | reverse complement strand
AGATATATTCAAAATAGAAAATTACCTGATAAAGCAATAGATGTGTTAGATAGAGCTGCTTCAAGAAAGAAATTAAAAGTTTTATATAATAAACCAACAAAAGAGAAAGTTATTTCTGAAATTGAAAGAATTGAAAAAGAAATCTCAAAAGCTATTGAAGATAAGAATTTTGAAAGAGTTGAAGATCTTAAAAAAACCAAAGAACAACTTAATGAAAAGCTAAAAGAAATTGAAAATTTACAAAAAAGTGATGAAGAAATAGAAAGGAAAATTAAGGAGTTAGAAAGGATGGTTTTAGAAGCTGAGAAGAAAGCTGACTTAGAAAGTTGGGAAAAGTACTCGGAAGAATTAAGAAAGTTAAAGAAGGAATTATTATCAAGAAGAAAACAAAAAGATAATGAAATAATTGTAGATGAGGAAGATGTAGCAGAGGTGGTTTCTGAAATTACAGGAATTCCTTTACAAAGAATGATGGAAGAAGAGAAGAAAAAGCTACTATATATGGAAGATTATCTGCATCAAAGAATTATAAATCAAGATGAAGCTGTAAAAGTAATTTCTGAAGCAATTAGAAGGGCAAGAGCTGGAATTAGTGAGCCAAAGAAACCACTTGGTTCATTCTTATTTTTAGGACCTACAGGTGTTGGTAAGACTGAATTGAGTAAAGCTCTTGCAGAATTTTTGTTTTCAAGCGAAGATGCTTTAATTAGGCTTGATATGTCAGAATTTAAAGAAGAACATTCTATTTCAAAGCTTATAGGAGCACCACCAGGATATGTTGGATATGAAGAAGGGGGAAAATTAACAGAAGCGGTAAGAAGAAAGCCTTATAGTGTAATCTTGTTAGATGAGGTAGAAAAAGCACATCCAAGAGTTTTTGATTTATTCTTACAAGTATTGGATGATGGAAGGTTAACAGATAGTCAAGGTAGAACTATTAGTTTTAGGAATTGCGTAATTATAATGACTTCAAATCTTGGAAGTGAGTTCATAAGAGAATTTATGGAGAAGTATTCGGAAAGATTTAAGGAAATTTATAAAAAGCAATTGAAAGATGAAGAGAAAGCATTAATAAATGAATTTAATATTGAGTTTGAATATGTAAAAAGCAGAGTTTTAGATATTGTAAAGCATTTCTTTAGGCCAGAATTTATAAATAGGATAGATGAAATTATTGTTTTCAAGCCTCTTCTATGGAAAGAAATTATTGAAATTGTCAAGCTTCTCATAAGTAGGTTAAGATTAAGGCTTAAAGAACAAAAGATAGATATGGATATTACTGATAAAGCAATCGAACTTATAGCAATTAAGGGATTTGATCCTATGCTTGGAGCAAGACCACTTAGGAGGGTAATACAGAGGGAGATAGAAAACGAAATAAGTAAGCTAATTTTGAATGGTGATATAAAAGAGGGTTCAAAAGTTATAATAGATAGTGAACTTGATAAATTTAAAATTATCCTTTAAAATTTTAAGCTATGTTAGAGTTAATTTTATTGTTTTTTGCGAAAGATTTTGAATCTATGAAAGCTTTTGAGTGTTGTCATAAAAAGTACGAAAAAGTCTCAAAATTAAAGTATAACGAATTGAAATATAACGAAAGTACAAAATCTCTAAGTTTTGTAAGAGAAACCGAAAACTATAGGAGAATTTTTGAAATAAAGAATGTCGAAATGAAAAAAGAAAAAAATATTTATATACTCTCATCGAAAGATAGAAAGATAGGGAAATATAGTGAAATAAGATACGACTCAGATAGGAAAACATTAAGTTTTATACTTGAGAAGGATGGTGAGAGATTTGTACGCGAATTAAAAGCCCAAATGGATTACGATAAAAACGGCAAAACTTATACGTTTAAGATAGCAGGATAAAGATTCATATTAATAGTGTTTTTATATATTCTTGCTCAAAGTGAAATAAGGTTACTTGAACCAAACAGTTACGTTATTTTAAATGCTAACATTTTTTTAGGAGATAGTATTTTAGAGCGTGGAACTATTATTGTTAGAGATGGAAGAATTGTAAGTGTTGGCAAGAATGTAAAGATTCCTAAAGATGTTTTAGTTTTGGATTATTCAGGAAAGTTTGTATATCCTGGATTTATAGAGATTTTAAGGGAAACTTCAAAAGATAATTTAGAGGAAATTAAAAATTTAAGAAATTTAGGGTTTACAATTGCGCAGATAATAGATAATGATAGCATACTTAGGGGATTTACAAAAGTTATAAAACTAAAATCAGATAGCATTCGAAGTAATATAATTTTGGATAGTTCATTTTTTGTTATATCTTTTCAAACTTATAAGGATAAATATCCAGTTTCACTTATGGGAACAATTGCATATATAAGGCAGTTTCTATATGACCAAAACATAAAAAATGTAATATTTCTTTCAAACGGAAATGAACTTAATGTTTTAAGAAGTTATAAAATAATTAATGAGTTTAAGCTTAATTCTCTTATATATGGAACAAACAAGGAATTTAGAATTGTAGATGGCTTGGAGAAAAATTTGAACCTTATTTTACCACTTGAGTTTATTGATAGTTTAAGTGAAAATCCAACATTAAATGAGCTTTTAAACTGGAAGTTTTCAAGAGAGAATGCAAGGATTTTAAGTGAATACGGATTTATTTTTGCTCTTAGCACAAAAAATATAAAAAGTCAAGAAAAATTTCTCAAAAACTTAAGGGAATTAGCAAAAAGAATTGATGAAAATAAA
>JBDRXT010000121.1:0-2797 GCA_039803045.1 Caldifarciminota bacterium | reverse complement strand
AAATCCAAAAGATTTGTGAATTTAAATTCCTTTATACCATGTTGTCTTGTACCAAGCAAATCTCCAGGACCTCTTATTTCTAAATCAATTTCAGATAGCTTAAATCCATCCATATGCTCTACAATAGCTTTAAGTCTTTTTTCAGCATCTTGAGAAATTTTCACAGGAGTTATTAGTACACAATAAGCTAAATCATTAGATCTGGTAACTCTACCCCTTAACTGATGTAATTGGGAAATTCCAAATCTTTCTGCATGCTCAATAATCATAATCGTTGCATTTGGAATGTCTATACCAACTTCAATAACACTTGTAGCAATCAAAATATGAAACTTACCATTTCTAAAATCTTGCATATTCCTTTGCCTTTCTTCTCTATTCATTCTTCCATGAACAACTCCTATTGATATTTCTCTCGGTTTTATAAGATTTATATAATCATAAATTTCTTCTAATGCCTTAATTTCTAGCTTTTCACTTTGTTCTATAATAGGTACTACTACGTAAGCCTGCTTTTTCTTTTCCAAGACTTCTTTAAACAACCATAGATAAACTATTTGCCTTTTATCTTCAAAAACCCATTTTGTAATAACTCTCGTATTAAAAGGTTTTTGATCAATTATAGAAATATCTAAATCTCCATAATATGTAAGAGCTAATGTTCTTGGAATGGGAGTAGCAGTCATTACTAAAAAATGAGGTGTCCATTCTTTGGTTTTTTTCAATAAAAGCGCTCTTTGATTTACTCCAAACCTATGCTGTTCGTCTATTATTACAAGCCCTAATTTTTTAAATTTTACATCTTCTACTACAAGTGCATGTGTTCCAACAATTAAGTCTATTTTTCCCTCACTTAAATCTTTCAAAACTCTATACTTATAACTTTGCTTCATATCACTTACAAGAAGTTCAGACCTAATATTAAGTCCAAACGTAAAATAGCTTATTACATTAAATAGTTGTTCTGCAAGAATTTCAGTAGGAGCCATAATAGCAACCTGATAATTATTCTCAATAGCAATAAGTGAAGCATATAAAGCTACAATTGTTTTTCCACTACCAACATCCCCTTGAAGTAATCTATGCATCGGAATTGTTTTGCACAAATCATTCTCAATCTCTTTTATTACTCTTTCTTGAGCGCTTGTCAACTTAAAAGGGAGATTTTCAATAAGTTTATGAGTTAAAAATCCTTTCTTTTCAAGCTTTGGAGAATATAACTCTTTATAGTGAGTTGAAAGAAACAAGTTCAAAAAGAAAATTAGCATTTCTTCATAAACAAGAGCTTTTCTCATTTCTATTGCATCTATAACTTTTTCTGGTCTATGTACTAAGTTTAAAATTTCCCACTTATTAGGTATATTTCTCATTTCTTTAATCTCTTTGGGTAATATATCAAGTTGTTCTAATATTTCTTGCTTGTAATTGTCAAGAACATAACTAATAATATCCCTTAAAAAACCATTTGATATTCCTTCAGTTAAAGGATAAATAGGAATTACCCCTATTAACGAGCTTTCTTTCCCATTACTTATTATCTCAAACTCAGGAAACCAAATTCTATAATTCCCTTTAATTTTATAAATTTTACCAGCACAAATCACTTTATCTCCACTATTAAAGTAAGATAATATATAATTCATTTTCTTCCAAACAAGCTCAACAAAATCATTAGCACATTTTAAAACTACAATATTCTCATCTTCTATAGTTCCCTTTGAAACCACCTCTCCAGATATTACTACATCTTCTCCCAAAATTGCACTTGACAAACTTACAATTTCAGATCTATTTAAATATCTTCGAGGAACGTGATAAATTAAATCTTTTATTGTATAAATTGCAAGTTTGTTTAATCGTCTAGCTCTTATTTCACCTATCCCTTTTAGGAACTTTATATTTGTATTTAAATCCATTTAAATAAGGCTATAAAAAGGAGCCTTAAAGCTATTTTTCTTATTGCACTAATAAGCTAAATCTGTTTTAGTATTTCTTCTATTTCATTATAATCTGGTTCATTTGCTAATTCCTTTACAAGCTGTACATATCTCAACTTATTTTCTTTATCTATAATAAATATGCATCTTGCTAACAAACCAAGTTCAACAACATGAACTCCATAATTTATTCCAAAAGATCTATATTTATAGTCCGAAAGTGTAATAGTGTTTTTTATATTATTAATACCACACCATCTTTTCTGAGCAAAGGGCAAATCCATGCTTATTGTTATAAATACATAATTCTCGGGAAACTTACCCATAAGCTCATCTATTTTTCTTGTTTCAATAGAGCAAACTTCTGTATCTAAAGATGGAACAGAAGAGATAATTTTTATTTTGTCAGAAAAGTCATCAAGTGTTAATTCTTTCAAATCACCATCAATCGCAACAAAGTTTGGGGCATATTTTCCAATTTCAGGAAACTTTCCATATAAATTCAAAGCTTTACCTTTAAAAGTAATCATAGTAAGAAAATTTTAAAGCATATTTTAAAAGCTTTAAAATTTCCAAACTATGCCATTTTTAATAATATCACAGCTTTTATTTAAGGGAGAGGAAAAATTTTTATATAATATAAAGCAACTTACTTTCGCTGGAGAAAATGCAGAAGCCTATTTTTCAAGGGATGGCAAATACATCACATTTCAATCTAAAGGAGAAGGTGGGATTTACGTAATAATTGACGGTAATTTCCTAAATAGATTACAATTGAATTTGGACAAAATGAAAGTTTACGATTATGTTTTAAGAAATATTCAAGATGAAAAGTTTATGATTTTCATAAAAGGTATTTA
>JBDRXT010000120.1:0-2847 GCA_039803045.1 Caldifarciminota bacterium | reverse complement strand
TGAAGAAAAGATAAAAAGAGGGGACTTTATAGAAGCAGATGACTGGATGCCTGATGAATATAAAAATCAGCTTATAAGACTTATAAAGATGCATGCAAATAGTGAGTTAATGGGAGCTTTGCCTGAGGGTGAATGGATTCCAAAAGCTCCAAGTATAAAAAGGAAATTACAACTTGTTTCAAAAGTTCAAGATGAAGTAGGACATGCCCATATGATATATAGAGTAGTTGAGGATTTAAGTGGAATGAGTAGGGAGGAAATGTTAGAGGAATTAATATCCGGGAAAGCCAAATTTCATAATGTATTTCATTATCCAGCAGAAAATTGGGCAGATGTTGCTATCATTGCTTGGTTAGTAGATGGTGCCGCCTTAGTTACACAGGGAGCTTTAACTCAGTGTTCTTATGCTCCTTATGCCAGAATAATGAAAAGAATTTGTTGGGAAGAAAGTGTTCATCTTAAATATGGTGAGGAATTAGTATTAGAGTTAGCAAGTGGAACAAAAAAACAAAGACAAATGCTTCAAGATGCATTAAACAGATGGTGGTTTCCAATAATGCATTTCTTTGGACCACCTGATGAAGAATCCCCTAACACTCAGAAAGCTATGAAGTGGAGAATAAAGATAAAGACAAATGACCAAATGCGCCAAGAATACTTATCAAGATATGTTCCACTAATAAAAGAAATAGGTTTAGAAATTCCTGACCCAGATTTACATTATGATGAAAAGACTGGAAAATGGATTACAGGAGATTTACATTGGGATGAATTTAAGAGAATTTTAAATAATGATGGACCAAAGACAAGAGCAAGGTTATTACTTAGGGAGCATTATTATAAGAAGACAAGCATAATAAGGAGTTTATTATCATGAAAGTTTTTGAAGTTTTTGCAAGGAGAGAAAGTGGCGGTCCTATGGTTCATATTTCAAGTTTAAAAGCACCTGATATTGAAACTGCAATTATTCTTGTTAAGGAAACTTTTGGAAGAAGAGGAGATGTTCTTGAATTTTGGGTAGTTGATAGAGAAAATATATTTTCTACGAAAAAGTTCAATATTCCAGCAGGTCCAATTACAGATAAATCATATAGAATTGGTGATTATTATAGAAGAAATTTAGAGCTTAGAAATAAATTAAGGGAGCAATTTGGTTCTAAGTCTATTTAATTTCTGATATGTTAAAAGAAATAGAACTTCCTTATCAATTTGAACCTAATAAAATTGAGCTTTCGCAAATTAATATAATTTTTGGAGATATAGAAAAATCTCTTATATTTTATAAGTCTCCATTTTCACATAACATGCCAAGTGTCGTAAATTCTATTTTTGTATCACATTCAGAAAAAAATGTAGATTGTTATATAGCTTATCTTCCTATACATTATAGAACTAAACCAATAAGCGAACTTAATAGATATTTGGCGAAACTTGAAGTTGTTGAAATAATTGACGAAACTGAAAAAATGCTTGGTATTATTGATGAGCACTTAAATCCACATTATCAAAAAATAAAAGTTCTTGCTATTGAAAACATTGAGCTCGGTTTACCCCCCAAGTATGCTCAAAAAATTACTAAATTTTTAGTTAAAAAATGTTTTGAATTTAAAAAGCAATTAATTTTTACTACTGATAGCAAAAGTGTTTTATCTACAATAAACACTCTTATTAAAAAAAGAAAGGTTAATAAGAAAAAGATAAAATTCTTTCAAGTTTTAAGAGATAAAAAGGATAATAAAATCTATGTTTTTGAGAGGGGGATAAATAATGGACTTATTAAAACTACATAACTACCAAATTGGAGATTATTTTATTAAATTGTGGAAATTTGAAAAGGGGAGATTTAAAGAAGAAAGGAATTTTGTATTTTCTTTATATAAAAATGATGAGCTAATTGAAAAGTGGTTTTTATATGGGAAAATTTTTTATGGAAGGGATTATTATAGACCCTGGCTTGAAATTGGATATAATGATAAATATAGTTATGAATTAATTGAAAAATTTTTAAGAGCATTTTTGGAAATAATGCCTGAAAATTCACATGTTATGATAGAATACGATTTTAAGATGTATAAATTGTTATTACATGAGAAACCTGAAAATACATGGATTGGTAAGCTTCTTTTAGAATGTGGATTTAAAAATTTAAAAAATTGGTATATACCAGAAGGTTATAAGGAAGGTTCTTATAAACTACAAGGAGAAAAGCTATGCTAAAAGATATTTTTAATGTTCTTAGGGAGATTAAAGTAAATGGTTCCGATATTGTAAGTTTAAAATGGGTTAGTGAAGTTTATTTTGAAGATGATGAGTTAAAAATTGTTTTGAAAATACCAAATGAGTATTTAAGTTATTCAAATGATATTTCAAATTTAATTAAAATTGCATTAAAGGAAAAGTTAAAAATCAATAAGGTTGAGATTATTATAAAAGAACAAGTTC
Organism: Caldifarciminota bacterium; assembly: GCA_039803045.1. Taxonomy (GTDB): domain Bacteria; phylum Hydrothermota; class Hydrothermia; order LBFQ01; family DSFT01; genus DSFT01. The sequence goes on along the minus strand of JBDRXT010000120.1, from coordinate 405 downwards.
AACAATTACAACCAAATATATTTAATCCAAAGAAAATTGAAGGAGTTAGAAAAATTATTGGAGTTGCCAGTGGTAAGGGAGGAGTTGGAAAATCAACAATAGCTATAAATTTAGCTGTAAATTTAGCAAAAAAGAATTATAAAGTAGGATTGTTTGATGCAGATATTTATGGTCCATCTGCAGGAAGATTATTAAATATAAAAGGTCAGACACTAAAAATTAGTAAAGATAATAAATTTATACCAATTGAAAATTATGGAGTTAAAGTTGTTAGTTTTTCAAGTTTATTAGATGAAGGTATGCCTGTTATTTGGAGGGGGGCAAGACTTCATAAAGCATTTTCAGATTTATATTTTAATACATTATGGGGGAATTTAGATTATTTAATAATTGATTTTCCACCTG
>JBDRXT010000119.1:0-2863 GCA_039803045.1 Caldifarciminota bacterium | reverse complement strand
CGCAGCATTAAGAGCCATGAATAAAGATCCATTTTTCCTTACAAGACAAGACGGATATATTGGCGTTTTAATAGATGATTTAATTACAAAAGGGGTAGACGAACCTTATAGAATGTTAACAGCAAGAAATGAATATAGATTAATTCATAGAATGGACAATGCATATGAAAGACTTTCTGAATATGGTTATAAGCTCGGAATTTTGAAATATGAGGATTATAAGATTATAAAAGAAAAAATAGAAATTGTAAGAGAGGAAATTGAAAGATTAAAGAATACAAGAATCAAAGCAATTGAAATAAATCCAAAACTCAAGGAAATAAATTGTAGTGAAATTAAAGAAAGTATAACATTGTTCGAACTTCTCAAAAGACCTGAAATTAAATATGAAAACTTGTTAAATTGGGGATATGGAAAAGTTAAAGATGAAATTCTAATTGAAAAGATTGAAATTGAAATTAAGTACGAAGGTTATATAAAAAATCTATTAGAGGAAGCACAAAAACTAAAAAAACTGGAAAAAATAATTATTCCAGAAGAAATAGATTATCAGTCTATAACTAATTTATCTAATGAGGGGAAAGACAAGCTCAATAAATACAAACCAAAAACACTTGGACAAGCCCAAAGAATACCAGGCATAAAGCCAACAGATGTTATAAATCTTTATTATTATTTACAAAGAAACCAGAACTAATGGACCTAATATACTTTTCTGTTTTTCTATTCATAGGACTTTATTGGGTTTTAAAGCCATTAAAATTTTAATTATGAAAATTCTTGAAGTTAAAAATCTAAGTGTAACAATTAATGGTAAGGAAATTTTAAAAGATATAAATTTTTCGCTTAATGAGGGAGAAATATTAAGTGTAATTGGTCCAAATGGTGGAGGAAAAACAACACTTCTTAAATCAATTCTAAAAGTTATTCCATATAAAGGTGAAATTTATATTAAGGAAAACTATAAAATTGGATATTTGCCACAAAACATAGAAAGTACTTCAAACATTCCAATTACAGTGTATGAAATGCTAAAATTCTTTACAAATACAAAAAAAACAAAAATTGAAGAAATTCTCAAAACTTTGAATTTAAGTGAATATAAAAATGAACTATTTAAAGATTTATCAGGAGGATTAAAACAAAGAACCTTAATTGCACTTAGTATATTAACAGAGAGCAAAATTTTACTTTTGGATGAACCTACGAATAATCTTGATTTAAATGCTCAAAATGAATTTTATGAACTTATTAAGAGATTAAAGAATGAATATAAAATTTCTGCAATTATTGTTAGTCACGATATAGGAGTTGTAAGCGCAATTTCAGATAATGTTTTGTGCTTAAATAAAGTTATGCATTATCATGGAGAGCCAAAACTTGACGAAAAACTATTGTGTAAGCTTTATCAAGGTGAAGTAAAGATAATTTTACATGCTCATTAATGCTATTTTATTTAGCAGTATTATATCAATAATTCTTGGAATATTATCCTTTTTTGTAGTATCAAGAAATTTAGAATTTGCAGGAACGGGTATTTCACATGCTATATTTGGAGGAATTGCTCTTGGTATTGCCCTTAAGATAAATCCAGTTTTAAGTGCAACAGTTTTTGCAATTATAATATCAATATTAATTGTAAAAAGTTCACATAAACGCTCAGAAAACACTTCTATCGGTATAATTTATCCATTTTCTATTGCTCTTGGAGTTGTTGTTCTATCAAAATTATCAAAAAACTATCAAGATATTTGGTCATATTTATTTGGAAATATTTTCCTTATAACATTTGAGGATTTTTTGATTTTTTTAATTTATTCAACTATTGTAATTATTTTTATGGTTCTTGCTATCAAAAAACTTGTTTTTATAGCATTTCATAAAGAACTCGCATTAGCTTACAAGGTAAATGTTAAACTTTATGATTATTTATTTTTCATAATGCTTTCTCTTGGAATAATAATTTCTGTTAAACTTCTTGGAATAATTCTTGCTACTGCTTTTTTGGTAATTCCTTCAGCTATTAGTTTTAGATTAGTAAAAGGAGTTATAAAAAATCTCATACTTTCACCAATTATAGCTTTTGCTTTTACAACAATTGGAATATTAATCTCATACTATCTTGATATTCCAACTGGTTCAACAATTATTTTAACTAGCTCAATTGTATATTTTGTTTTATCTGTCAAATAATTACTATATCATCCTGCTTTATTGTTGTTATAACTGCTTTATTGTTCTTTATATAAACGTTAATTTCTAATCTAATGCCAAATTTTCCTTGAATATAAATTCCAGGTTCAATAGAAAACAAGCAACCATTCAAAATTCTTCTATTATCGTGAGTTTCAAAATTATCCAAATTTACATTTATCCAGTGAACATTTTTACCAATTGAATGACCAGTTCTATGAATAAAGTAATTTAAATAACCTTTTTGCATAATAAAATTCCTAACTATTTCATCTACTTCATAGCCAAATAGTGGTAAATTTTTTGACAACTTGCTGTTTATGAACTCAACTGCTAAATCTCTCGCATTCTTAACAACTTCAAAAATTTCTATATATTCCTTTGGAATTTTATCCCCATAAAAACCAACCCAAGTGATATCATAATAAATGCTATTCTCTTCATTAAGCCTTGCCCAAATATCAATAAGAAAAGGTTTATTATGCTCTATATTTTTATGATTAAATTCAGTTGGTACGTAATGCGGGTTAGATGTATTTTCAGAAATTGCAAATATAGGATAACTTCCATCTGTTGTTAAATTATTCTTAATTAGCTCATTATAAATAAATTGTTGAGCTTCATATTCATCTTTGAAATTTTTCAGATTTTCAAAAGTTTTAAACAAAAT
>JBDRXT010000118.1:0-2900 GCA_039803045.1 Caldifarciminota bacterium | reverse complement strand
TATAATTCAACCTTATTGAATTGATGCATTCTTTTAATACCTCTCACATCTTTTCCATATGCACCTGCCTCCCTTCTAAAACAAGGTGTATAAGCAAAATAATAAATGGGTAAATCGCTCTCCTCTAATACTTTATCCATAAATAAACTTGTTAAAGGAACTTCTGCTGTCGGAACTAAATAAAGTTCATCCTTCTCAATACAATACATCTCTTCCTTAAACTTAGGTAATTGACCACTATTATACATCGTCCTTTCATTAACTAAGAAAGGTGGTATAATTTCTTTATATCCTCGCTTTTTTGCAAATTCTCTAAAGTAATTTATAAGTGCCCACTCAAGTTCAGCTCCAAGCCCCTTATATACGACAAATCTTGAGCCAGATATTTGACTTGCTATTTCAAAATCAATTATATCTAACTTTTGAGCAATTTCCCAATGAGGTTTTGGATCAAAGTCAAAATCTGGAATTTTACCCCAACTTCTAACTATTACATTTTCAGAACTATTTTTACCTATTGGAACAGAACTATGTGGAATATTAGGAATTAAACTCCAATAGAAATAAAACTCATTTTCTATTTCTCTCCTTTTTACCTCTAAATTATTTAGTTTTTCATCTAGAGATTTTGCTTCCCTCAGAACTTCATCAAAATTTTCACCTTTTTGCTTCAATTGTGAAACCAATTTTGACTTTTCATTCTTCATAGCTCTTAATTCATCAACCTCCCTAATAATTTTTCTTCTTATTTCGTCTATTTCTAGAACTTTCTGGAGAATATCTAAAGAATAACCTCTATTAATTAAACTTTCTTTTAACTTCTCAACTTTATCACCCCTTATATAGCTTAAGTCAAGCATAGTAAAGTTTAAAATTTTAAACTATGAAAGACGAGACTTTTTATGTAATTCAAAAAAAGGATGAAAAATACGGAGCTGTTAATATCCCAATATATTTAAGCTCTACATTTAGACAATACGAACCCGCAAAACCTATTAAGTATGAATATTCAAGGACACAAAATCCAACAAGAGAAATAATGGAAGAAGTAATAGCAAAAATAGAAAATGGAAAATACGGCTTCTTATTTTCTTCAGGAATGAGTGCTATTGATACACTATTATCAATATTAAAACCAAATGATCATGTTTTAGTTGATATTGATATTTACGGAGGAACTTATAGAATTCTTGAAAAGCTTTATAGAAAGTTTAATATTCAAATAGATTATACTGATTTTACTGATATTAAAGCAGTTAAAAAACTTATAAAGCAAAATACAAAAATGCTAATTCTAGAAACAATTTCAAATCCACTATTAAGAACGCCAAATATATTAGAAATATCAAAAATCAAAAAACATGCTTTGCTAGTTGTAGATAACACATTTGCAACACCTTATTATTTTAAACCACTAAATTACGGAGCAGATATTGTAATACACTCAATTACGAAATATCTTTCAGGTCATTCAGATATTGTTATGGGAGCAATTGTTTTAAATGATAAAAATTTAGCAGATGAGATAAAATTTCTTCAAAATTCAAAAGGAGGTGTACCTTCACCATTTGATTTATTCTTACTATCAAGAGGCTTAAAAACATTACATATAAGAATGGAAAAACATACAAAAAACGCAAAAGAAATTTATAATTTCTTGATAAAAAATGAAAATGTAGAAAATGTAAGATATCCTGGATATTCTGGAATGATAAGCTTTGAAGTGAAAAAAGATATTTTTGAATTTACTAAGAAGCTGAATATAATAACCTTAGGTGAAAGTCTTGGAGGAGTAGAAAGTTTGTTAAACGTTCCATTTTATATGACACACGCAAGTATGCCTGAGGATGAGAGAATAAAAAGGGGAATTAAAAAGAATTTAGTTAGACTTTCTGTAGGAATTGAAAATGTGGAAGATTTAATAAATGATTTAGAAAAAGCCTTGAATTGAACTTAAAAATTCAGAAATTAAGTAGTTTGAACCTGTAATAATAATAACCTCATTCTTACTATAAATAGCAAATTCAAACGCAAGCTTTAAATTTGAGAAAATTCTATAATTTTTCAAATAAGGAGCAATTTCATCAGGTCTAAATAATCTTGGATTGTTTATACTCACAAGCAAGACTTCATAATTTTCTAAAATTTTTGAAATATTCTTTATATCCTTATCTTTGGCAAGAGAAAATATGATTATTGGATCCTTTTTGTAGAGATTTACCGCATTTTTTATAACCTCATAAAGAGAAATATAATTATGAGCAGTGTCTAATATTATTTTCTTGTGGAATTTATCGAAAACTTTAAACCTATAAGGAATTTCTAAATTTTCAAAATATTTTTCATTAAATTTTAAATTCGTAATTTCTTCAAAAGCCTTTATAGAAAGAGCACAATTATAAGCTTGAAAATCTCCAACTAAATTTACCTTAAAAACCCTATTTTCCATGCGAAATTCAATACCATCTATAGAACTATTTAATAGCTCAAATTCTACAAAAATTAGTTTTGATTTTCTTTCAGTTGAAATTTTTTTTATAACTTCAAAAGCATTAGTTTCTTGATAAGATGTAAAAACTAATGAATTATCCTTTATAACACTAGCTTTTTCAAAAGCTATCTTATCTAATGTATCTCCAAGAATGTGCATATGATCGTAATGAATTCTTGTAATAATAACATTCGACTTATCAAAAACATTTGTTGCATCAAGTCTTCCACCAAGTCCTGCTTCAATTACACAATAATCACAATCATTTTCATAAAAGTATAAAAATGCCATTGCAGTTAATGTTTCAAAATAAGTCCTAAAATGCTTTTCCTTATTTTCCATTTTATCATAAACAAAATAAAATAACCTAATAAAATCTTCTTTACTAATTGGATTTAAATTTAGCATA
>JBDRXT010000117.1:0-2916 GCA_039803045.1 Caldifarciminota bacterium | reverse complement strand
ATTATTTAATTCAAATTCGCAATAGCTTTTCCTATTTTCCCAAACTTTTACTTTTATTTTCTTATAATTTCTTAAATTATCAGATATTTTTTGAGCAATAATTTTTGAAATATTTTCGCAACTTGGTGGTTCATCCATTATAAACAAGACTTGATCGCCTAATTTTTCAATAAGAGGATCCCCTTTTTGGAGAATTGTTTTATGATCTAGTTCATTTACAATTTTTTTAATCTTTGAAAAATCCATTATAAATCCATTTTCATCCAATTCATCACTTTCAATTTCAACTAAAATAAGATAATTATGTCCATGTAAATTCTTGCACTTTCCGTTATAGTTAAGTATTCTATGTGCGGATGAAATTTCAGTTTTATATACAATTTTCATACTCTCTAAAATTTTAAAGTTCTAAATTTTTAAAGTATATGTTAGAGCACCAATTATAGATGATATCAAACTAGCTATAAAGTTAGTTAAATTGTTCGATATTAAACCTTTTCTTTCAATTAAAGCTCCTATTATTGAGTCAATTAAATTTCCAATTATTCCAATTAAAAAAGCATATATCCACTTTGTATAAAATATTGATATTAAGAAACTTCCTAAAACACCACCAAGAAATCCTACAAAGCTAACTCCTCCTGTTGTTCCTTTTTCAACTTCTTTAAAATTGGTAATAAGATAAGCTTTTTTTGAGAATTTCATCCCAATTTCACTTGAAAATGTATCACTACACATAGCACTTATAGAGCAAATATGAACAAAATAAAGCAAGTCATTTGGGTGAAAAATATTTATAATACTTAAAATAAAACTTACTCCGCCATTTGAAAGAACTTGTAATAAATTTCTTCTAATTTTCTTATCATTTAACTTTGAAACAATAGAACCTAATATTAGAAATAAGGCTAATGGAATAGCCCATTTAAATCCTCCTGAATATAAAATAACACTTCCAATAACAAATGTTCCAATAGATCCTTCAGCATCAAGCCAATTAAGTATAAGTGATATTGAGGCTATAATTAAAGCGAAAACCATAGCGCTTAGAAATAACTCTATTTTCACATTTATTAAAACTAAGCCTAAAATTACAACGAAAAAATTATCTAAACCTTTTTTTGAAATAATTTCAACAAATGTGAGAAAAATTGAAAAAACTATAGAAAACAAAATATTTTTTGAAAAGTGAACTGAGGAAATAAAAGTGATTGTAAAAAATACTAAACTTCCTATGATAGTTTTTTCGCCGAACTTCAATTTATTTAAATTTTTACCTATTATAGAGCTTAAAGGATCTGCAAAAAACATTGGAAATAATACCAAAAAATAAGTATTCTTATCTTCGTAATAAATTAGTGTTGATATAAGAACAGAAAGGGGAAAAGTTATTATTCCAAAGTCTTTATAATTAATAATTGCATTTAGGAAAACAAATGTTAGACACAAAAAAGCCATTTCATACCTATTTAAAAAATTGCTCAATATTATAACTCCAATTGCTACTAAAATGTGAATCGTTTTTCTTATTGCAAAATTAGAGAACATTTCTCGGCTTTAAGTTCAATATATTCCAAATTTCACTTTCAATACAAGTATTTCCCTCAATTAACATTTTTACTTGTTCGTCACTTGCAGGAAAAATCTCTACATATCTAAATATTCTTGCTATTGGTATTATTACAAAAGTTGGAATATATACTGGTATTATAAATTTTTTGTTTGATTTTGCTATTAATTTTATAAGTTCAACATATTCATAATCTTTTTGACCACATACGTGAAATGTTTTCTTATATGTTTTTTCATTCTCTATACTTCTTGCGAAAATTTCTGCAACATCTTCTCTATGAACAGGACTTAATTTATATTTACCATTTGAGAATATTGGGAAAAATATGAATTTCGATAGATCTAAAACTAACTTTTTAAAATTATATGTCTGATTATCATCATCAATAATTAGGCTTGGTCTAAATATAGTCCAATTTAAGTCAGTTTTTCTTAGATACTCCTCACCCATAAATTTTGTTTTCTGATAAGATGTTCCATTTTCCTTAACTCCATTAGCACTCATAAGCAAGAATCTCTTAATGTTTAGTTTTAGAGCTAAATCAATAACTTTCTTGAGCCAATTGAAATGATAATCTATAAATCTTATGTTTTTTTGAGGAAAATCCCTAATTAGTCCAATTAGATAAATTATTGCTGAGATATTTCTTTTATTTATCTCTTCTTCGTAAGTTTCTAAATTTTCAATTTCACCAATTATGATATTTACTTTATCTTTTATATCAGTTGGAATTTTGTTTATTGAATTCTGTCTTACAAATACAGTGGGATTATATCCATATTCTATAAGTTTTCTTAGAATTGCTCTTCCTACAAAACCTGTTCCTCCGAAGATTAAAATATTTTTAATCATAGTTGAAAATTTTATAGTTTTCTTTAAAATTTTATGGTTAAACTCTTTACACCTCTATTGTAGAGGGTTTGTTGGGATTACCTATTTTTGCTAATTTTAGAGGAGGTTTTGAGGTAATAAGTTTTTGGCTTGGATTATTTGTTGGGTTTAAAAATGCTTTTATGTTGGAATTTTTGCTATTTTGTCTCTTATTCCAATCAAAAATAAGCTTTAAAATTTTCGAGATGTTTAATATTTTAAGACCACTTCTTATAAGTTTGAAGAATTTTGCAAAACCTCCTATAACTTCTAACTATCCACTTGAAATAAGAGAAATACCTACTCGTTATAGAGGTGGAACATTTGGCTTGAGTGAAGATGAAGAGGGTAATATAAATTGTATTGCTTGTTTACTATGCCAAAACATATGTCCTTCTCAAATTATTACAATTATTAGAGCAATAGAAGAAAAAGAATTACCAGATGGAACAAAAAAGAAAGTAACATATCCA
>JBDRXT010000116.1:0-3024 GCA_039803045.1 Caldifarciminota bacterium | reverse complement strand
TTACGTTTTCTGATATTGAAAATATTTCAAAACAAATTGCTAAAATTACAAAAGGTACAATTGTAAGATTAGATGAGAATACAATAAGGGTTGCAAGCGATGTAAATTATGATATTTCTACTCCAAAGGGAAATAACTTATTTGAGGATTTAAGTAAGAGAGATTTTACAATAAATGCTATTGCTTATGATGTAAAGAATAAAATACTAATTGATCCATTGTTTGGAATTAACGATTTAAAAGAAGGAATTATAAGAATGTGTTATACTGACTCATTTAAAGATGATCCATTAAGAATGTTAAGAGCAATTAGATTTTTAGCTTTTTATAACTTTAAAATTGAAATGAATACGTATAACCAAATTTTGAAAAATTGTTATCTGATTAATGAGGTGTCAAGTGAAAGAATTCATTACGAGATAATTAAAATGTTTTCAAGTGAAAATCCATTTTATGCATTCAAAATGTTAATAAATACAAATCTCGGATTTAAAATATTTCCAGAACTTTTAGAGCTAAAGAAAAATTTCCCCCATCTTGAACAAAACATATTAGACCATACATTAAAAGTTGTAGAATTTTTGGATTTCTATTTAAGAAATTTACAAATGAGCCCATTTCATTACTACCTTCACCGTTTTGAAGTTATAAAAAAGCCCGAAAATAAAGCACTATTAGTAATATCAGCAATATTTCATGACATTGCAAAACCCAGAACTTATAACTATGAAAATGGCGAAGTTCATTTTTATGGTCATGATACAGAAGGAGCAAGAATGTTCAAGGAAATTGGAAAAAGATTAACATTTTCAAAAAATGAAATAAAAATTGTTAGTAATATTATAGCTAATCATATGCATCCGCATTACTTATCAGAACCACATACTACAAGAAAAGCAATAAATAGATTCTTAAATAGAAATGGGGAATGGGCATTTCCAATAGTTCTATTAGCTTTTTGTGATGCCTTAGGTACAAAACTTTCACATTATGGAGTAGCCGGACATCTTAAAATTGCAAGGATTATGGAAGATTTACTAATTGAGAAAGAAAAAGAATTAAATAAACCTCCAAGATTAATAACAGGATACGACATTATAGAAAAGGGGTTAAAACCTTCTCCAATATTCAAGAAAATCCTTCAAGAAATAGAAGATTTAAGAGCAGAAGGTGTTATAAAGACGAGAGAAGAAGCCCTAAGAGTTCTTGATGAAATTATTAAAAAATACAAGGAGGGTGTTTGAAAGAAAAGCTAAGAAGTATATTTTTAATACCAGTTGTTAATTTACTCATAAAATTTAACGTTCATCCAAACATTATAACAATAACTAATTTTGTTTTAAACATTGTTCCATTTTATTTCTATGTAAAAAAACTCTTTATTTTTGGAGCAATTAGTTTAGTTATTATAAACTTGTTAGATGCAATAGATGGAGAATTAGCAAGAAAAGTAAGTAAGACCTCAAAATTTGGAGCATTTTTAGATTCTAATTTAGATAGATTTTCTGAATCTATTATCTTCTTAGCACTAATAATAGCTTTTAAAGAAGATTTTATTATTCAAATGCTTTTGATAATATGTGCATTTGGTTCATTTTTTATAAGTTATATAAGAGCAAGAGGCGAAGGTTTAGGTATTTTAATAAAGGTCGGACCTATGGAAAGAGCTGAAAGAATTGCTTTTATATTCATAATGAGCTTTTTTGTAAACTACATATTTTATTTTTTAATTGTTTTCTCTTTACTTATATATTTTACTGTTTTAAGAAGAATTTTTACAGGCTTTAAACTTCTAAGTTTATGAGAAAACTAATTTTTTTGATTTTAATTTCTTGCACTTATCAAAAATCTGGAATTGAAATTGAGGATCCTTATGCAAGAATTGGAATCAAGGGTGGTTCAAGTGCTGCATTTATGAAAATTAAAAATTACGAAAAAATGCCAGATACTTTATACGAAGCTATATGTAATTGTTCAAACGTTACTGAAATTCACGAAACCATAATGAAAGGGGACATAATGGAAATGCACAAAAAAGATTTTTTAGTTATAGACAAGCAAGTCGAATTAAAACCAATGGGATTACACATAATGCTTATAGACTTAAAAGATGACTTAAAAGAAAACGATACAATTGAAATTACTTTAAAATTCAAAAAATCAGGGAACAAAAAAGTCAAAGTTCCAGTAAGAAGATTATAAAATTATCTTAAGTGGAGTAGGAAGATTTATATATCAAAATTTTTAGCATTTCTTTATATCTTATAAATTCAGCTATTTCACTATCATTAATATTTTCATCTGAAGGAATTTTTAACTTGAGTGGATTAATTAATTTTCCATCTTTTCTCATTTCAAAATGCAAATGAGGACCTGTTGAGAGACCAGTTGAACCAACATTTCCTATATATTGTCCTGCACCTATTCTCTGACCAACGCTAACTGCTATTCTGGATAAATGAGCATACCTTGTTTCATAACCTTTTGGATGCTTAATTATTACCATTTTACCATAACCTCCATTCCATCCTGCATAAATAACAGTTCCAGGTCCTACAGAAAAAACAGGAACCCCATATGGAGCCGCATAATCAATACCATGATGCATTCTATAAGTTCTTAAAATCGGATGAAATCTATAACCTATACTCGATGTAATTCTATACACTTTTAGTGGTGATCTTAAAAATAGTTTTGATAGAGCCTTCCCATTTTCATCATAATATTTACCATTGAATCTAATTGCGTTTTTCTTTCCAAACCTCTTACTATCATAAAAAGCATAGAATATATTTCCATAACCTACAAGCTTCTCTTGATAATATAGCTTTTCTACAAGAATAAAAAAACTATCACCATTTTCAGTTTCTACAGAAAAATCAATATCCCATCCAAAAATATCAGCGAATTTTTCAACAAGTTCAGGAAGTTCACCTAAGTTCAAAATTGAATAGTATAAATTATTTTCAATAACACCTCTTACAACCTCTACTCGCTTTTGAATAAAACCTTTTTTATAATCAA
>JBDRXT010000115.1:0-3077 GCA_039803045.1 Caldifarciminota bacterium | reverse complement strand
AAGGAAATAAAGTAAACGAAAGGTTATGGAAAACTGTTGAAATTCTTGGTCAGAGGGTAGATAATCTAACACAAGCAGTAAATGAATTAAGACAAATAACGAAAGAGCAAGGTGAAAAAATAATGGAATTAACACGAGCAGTAAATGAAGTAAGGCAAATAACAAAAGAACATGGTGAAAGAATAGAAAAATTAGAAAAAGCATTAGCTGAACTTACTGAAAAGTTAAATAACTTAATACGGGCAATTGAAGAAATGAGAAAGGCTAATCAAGAACAATTCGAAAAAATTTGGCAAGTAATAACTGAACTAACACAAGCAGTAAATCAATTAAGAGAAATAATAAAAGAACATGGTGAAAGAATAGATAGATTAGAAAAAGCAGTAATGGAGCTAACACAAGCAGTTAGTGAATTAAGGCAAGCAGTTGATGAATTAAGACAAATAACAAAAGAGCAAGGTGAAAAAATAGATAATTTAACAAAGGCTTTTGAAAGGTCAGAAAAAGTTAATAAACAAACAAGGAAAAAACTTGAAACATTAAGTGATAATTTTGGATATTTACTTGAAGATAGAGCAATTAGATATTTGCCAAAACTTCTAAAAGAAAAATATAACATTGAGATAATTGAACCACTTAAAAGAGATTATATAGAAATAAAAGGTAGATATATTGAAGTTAATATATATGGAAAAGGCAAAAGGGATGGAGAAGAATTCATAATTATAGGTGAAGCAAAAACAAGATTAAGTCAAAAAGAAGTTAATAAGTTTATTTTAAAGTGTAATAGATTAGGTGGAAAGCAATTTAGAATCATAATTAGCTATTTAATTTCTCCTCAACTTAAAGATGTCCTTTTAAATAATAATATTGAATTTATAAATTTCTACGAGCTTGAAATATAAGAATTGTATCAAACTTAAAAATTTGTGGATAGCTATCAAAGGGTTTTAGTTGGAAAAGCTCATATCCCATATCTTTCATGTGTTTTAATATAGGATAAAGTTTTTTCAAATCTCTTAAAATTATTAAAACATTTTTAAATTTTTTGTCTTTTATGTTTTTAATATGCCTTAAAATAGGATTATTTAATATAAGCAAATCAATATCTTCAATTGTTTCAAGAGCACTTGAAGGTTTAACTGAAAGCAATTGACAATTAAATATATCATAAACTCTCATCAATTCATCTAAATCCCTTATATTATAACCATTTCTTTCAACAGCAAGGATATTATTTAAATCTTCAAAAAGAAAAACTGGATAATATTCCGCCTTAATTATTAATGTCTTTTTTATATCATTATTCTTAATATAACTCTTTATAAATTCAAGCTTTTTCTCAAAAATATAAACATTTTCATCAAAATCAGAAAATGCACTTATCTTTATAGTCTTATTTAAAATTTTCTCCTTATATGAAATATCGCCAGCAATGAGCTTAAAACTCCTATCTTTCTTAAAAATAATCCCCGATATAAAATTAGAAGAATTATAAATATCCAAAAAATAATCCCTATTCAATCCCCTTTCATATTCCACTAAAACAATAAAACTATTTAATTTTTTTGAGCCTCTTATAAAAACGCTATTTGGAAGCATTTTTAAAATTTCATTTATTTGTTCATATAAAAGTGGACAAAATTCAACCTTGATATTATAATAACTTCTTTTATAAGTGTTAAGATAATGAAAAGGTTGAGATAACTCAAAATCAAAAATAGAAAAACTTGAATAAAACTTTTTAATTGTTGATATTAAAAATTTAAATTTTAACTGGACTTGATATTCATATGTTGAAATTTGTAAATTGCATCCTTCACAATTATAATAATATCTACAACTTGGTAATATCCTATATTTTGAGGGCTTTTTAATATAATTATTTTCAACATCAACAACTTCGTTTGGAAGCACATGTTTTAATTTAAAAATACCCTTTGAACTATAACCTATCGCCTCACCCTTATAATTTAATTTTTTTATTTTTACAAACATCAATCCTTACTCAAACTATTAAAATAATCAGAAAAAGACTTACTTAAAGCATCCATTATAGCATTTTTATAACCATCATCTGGACTATTTAATGCAGGTTGAACATAAAATCCATTATAACCCCTTCTTTCTAAAATTACACTACTATCTCTCTTTAAAAATTCCACTTCAATATAAACACCATACTTATAAGATATGATATTTCCATTTTGGTCATATTTTTCAGGTTCCCTTGAATAATTATTTATATAAACTCTCACAAAAACATTTGCACTTTTTGAATCCTTTAAATTCAATCTTGGCTCATTTAAGACAAAACTTTCAAATGCTACTTTTGAAATACTTGTAAGTTGTAAATAATCTGTTTTATTATCAATTCCAATTAATGAAACATCTCTATATTCCCTTGGAAAAAATCCTACTATGGAATAAACGCAACCTGTCACGAAAATAAATATAAATTTCTTCAACGTTGAAAATTTTAATTCTCAATATATAATTTTTGGTATGCCTATATTAAATTTAAAGTATTATGCTTTAAAATTTTCGGAATGCTTTATAGATTTTTTTGGTTAATTTTTTTATTTGGGTGTATAAATCCATATGAAGGGATATTATATTATCATCCAAAGAATTGTAAATTTAAAGTTTTAACAACAATTACAATATTATATGATTTTTCAAAGGAGATTGGGAAAGATAGAATTTGTGTAGAAAGTTTAGTTCCTGTTGGAGGAGACCCACATAAATATGAGCCCATTCCATCTGATATTATAAGAATTACAAAAGCGGATGTTATAATAGCAAATGGACACCATTTAGAAAATTGGCTTTCTAAATTGATTTCAAACAAAAGGAAAGAAGCAATATATTTTGAGGTTGCTTATAATTTAGAACCTTATAATAAAGACCCTCATTTATGGATGGATGTAATATATGCTATGGAATATGTAAAAAATATAAGGGATTTATTTATAAGAATTGACCCGGAAGGTAAGGAAATATATCAAAAAAATTATGAAAATTACATAAATAAATTAAAAAAGCTTGATGATTTTATAAAATGTGTAGTGGAAAAA
>JBDRXT010000114.1:0-3123 GCA_039803045.1 Caldifarciminota bacterium | reverse complement strand
TAAATCAAGCACCACAATGTTATATAACTCCTGTTAATAATCTTGAAGCTTACTTTGATTGTGGTGTAAAAATAATTTCAGGAAAAGGATATTTAGAAATATCTTCCAGTAAGGTAAATTTGTTGAAGATATATAACACTAGCGGAAGCTTGATTTATTCAAAGAAAGTATTTAATAAGGAAAAAATTTATCTAAAAGAAGGACTTTACATAATAAGAGTGAATGATAAAATTTCAAAAATATTAGTAAGGGGCTAATTGCCCTTATTAATCAATTCTCTCTAAAAAATAGCACTAAAGCTTATTAAACAAATTTATTCGTATTAGGATACCTTCTCTCTCTATAAAATGCGCGCTTTGAGATCTTTGGTCCGATTGGAGATTGCTTTCTTTTAAATTCATTCAAATTTATTCTTTTTAGAATTTTTTCTACAAGTTCTTCATCATTTATGTAACTTATAATATCCTCCTTTGAAATATCTTCATCAATTGCCAACTGAATAATTTTATCAAGAATATCATATGAACTCAATTCATCTTCATCATATTGATTTTCTCTAAGCTCTGCTGATGGACGTTTCTGGAAAATCCTCTCTGGTATAACTTTATCTCTCTCATTTCTCCACTTTGCAATTTTATATATCCAAGTTTTATAAACATCTTTTAACGGAGCATAAGCTCCTACCATATCTCCGTATAATGTAGCATAACCTACTGCATATTCACTTTTATTCCCAGTTGAAATAACAAGAGCTTTAAATTTATTTGAAAGTGCCATAAGAATATTTCCTCTTATTCTTGATTGCAAATTCTCCTCTGTTACGTCAAAGTCATAATTCTTAAAAATCTCTTTCAATTCGTCTAAATAACTTTGAAATATTTTATCTATATTAAATTCAAGAAGCTTAATATTTAAATTCTTGCACAAATTCCTTGCATCTTCATAACTTTCAACTTTATTATACTTACTTCCCATCCAAACACCAATTACATTATCACTTCCAAAAGAATCTACACAAAGAACACTAGTTAATGCAGAGTCAATACCACCAGAAATACCAACAATTACTTTACTAAAACCAGTTTTAACTACATAATCTCTTAAACCTGTCAATATTGCTTTATAAATCTCTTCTTCAAATATTGGATTTTCAACTAAAACACCACTAAACATGTATCTGTTTTTAAGCTCTTTGTTTATTTGAATTTCTTTAATGTTAAGCTTTATACTATGATCATTTAATCTATTTTCGTGATTCTTTGCTTTCATTGACCATTCCTTTGGTATATCTATTATAACTAAATCCTCTTCAAAAGATTTTGCTCTTGAAATTACCTTATCACCCTTAACAACAAAGCTTCTCCCATCAAAAACTAAATCATCTTCTCCACCCACTAAATTTACATAAACTATAGGAATTAAGTTATCTATACTTCTTGCAATAATAAGTTTTTCTCTCTCTTCTTGTTTTCCCACAAAATAAGGAGAACCATTTAAAACAACTCCCAAATCTATTCCGTAAATGCTATATTTTCTTAAAGGTCCATCAGGATGCCATATATCTTGGCAAATTACAACACCTAATTTATATCCATTAATATTCAAAATTTTATAATCTCTTCCTTTTCTAAAAATTCTCTTTTCATCAAAAACACCATAATTTGGAAGAAAAAACTTTTCAATTGTATCAACGATTTTTCCTCTATACAAAATACCCGCTGAATTATAAACAAAACCATTTTTTTCATTTATAAACCCAACTATTACTATTTCATCTTTTACAAACTCAGCAATTTCGGATAATTTCTTTATATTTTCTCTAACAAAGCTTGGTTTAAGAGCTAAATCTTCTACTAAATATCCACTTAATGCAAGTTCAGGAAATAAGATCAAATCACTATTAAACTTCCTTGATCTTTCAATAAAATCTAAAATTTTTTGCTTGTTGTATTCCAAATCCCCAATAACTGGATTTATTTGGCAAATTGAAACTCGCAAGTTCATATTAATTAATTTTCAAAACTTTTATATTTAACTTACCAACAATTCCCATAATCTCTGCTTGTTTATCAATAGAACCTCTTTGAAGCATTAAATGTCCTATACTTGCAGGAAATTGTCCAAATACTGGATCAATCCAAATCCAAACTCCATCTATATAAGAAGCAGTCCAAGCATGATAAAAGTACTTACCATCTTGATAAATCAAACCAACAATAATATCTGTTGGAATACCAGCTGCTCTTGCTAACGCTGTATAAAGTACTGAATGCTCATTACAATCACCATATCCCATATCTAATACTTCAATTGCATTTGGAACACTAACTGTTGGCTTCTTTTTTAAATTACTATATACCCAATTCATAATAGCTTGAGCTTTTTCTAAATTCGTTTTCTTATCTTTTGTTATTTCATCAGCTAATTTTTTGATTCTTGGATGATCTGATTGAACAAATTCATCCGATTTTAGATATTCTTTAACACTATCAGGAATTATTGAATCTTTAGTTAATCCGTTTAATTTTTGTTTTCTTATTTCAATCTTTGCTTTTAAACTATCTCTTTCAATTAATTTTTGAGGACCAAGTTCTAAAACTAAATTTCCTCTCAAATTTTCAAGCTCTAAAATAATTACACTATCTTTCTCTGGATCAAAATAGCCATTAGGCTTTATTGCAAACATCAAGGTTACATCTAATCTTTCTGGTGGCATTTCCATAACAATTTCCTTAGGTTCATTAATTAATGTAATATCAAAGGGGGATTCAATTTTTATAATCTTTTTATCTAAAATATAAACTTTAGATTTTGCTCCAAACATTTCTATTTTATACACATTTGCTCTTACAACACTTCTATTATATTCAACTTCCAAAGTTCCAAGATTTTCAATCTTTGCAGTTCCGAGGACAAAATTCGTGGGATCGTATACATCTATTTCTTTTGGAACATCTCCCCTAATTAGAGCTAGCGCCCATAAGCTTTGAGGAAGATGAAAAGGATATTTTAGTTCATAAGTTCTCTTCGTAGTTGGCATATTACTTCCCTTAATCTCCACAATCAGTTTATTATTCTGAACTTTACCAATAGCACTAAATTGAACATCTGTTTTAAGATCAA
>JBDRXT010000113.1:0-3270 GCA_039803045.1 Caldifarciminota bacterium | reverse complement strand
AAAATTCAATAATATCACCAACAAGTCTCACGGATGGCTCAATAGGATATATATAATTTCCCCTTGCTGCAAATTCTTTTAAAATATCATTTTGAGTAGTACCAGATAATTTTTCAATACTAAGGTTTCTTTTTTTTGCAATATGAATATAAAATCCTAGTAAAATACCAGCTGTTGCGTTTATAGTCATAGATGTTGAAACTTTATCTAATTCAATATCCTTAAAAAGAATATCCATATCTATTGGATTTGAAACAGAAACACCAGACTTTCCAATCTCCCCTTCACTAAGTTTATGATCTGGATCATATCCAAGTTGGGTAGGTAAATCGAATGCAGTTGAAAGACCAGTTTGTCCTTGACTTATTAAAAATTTAAATCTTTCGTTTGTTTCTTCAGCACTTCCATATCCTGCATATTGTCGCATTGTCCATAACTTTCCCCTATACATATTTGGATAAATACCTCTTGTAAATGGAAATTTCCCAGGAAGTGAAAGTTTTTCGGCTTCATTGAAA
Organism: Caldifarciminota bacterium; assembly: GCA_039803045.1. Taxonomy (GTDB): domain Bacteria; phylum Hydrothermota; class Hydrothermia; order LBFQ01; family DSFT01; genus DSFT01. The sequence continues at coordinate 2,752 of JBDRXT010000113.1, read as the reverse complement.
TTCTTTAAATCTTCACTTGTATAAACTTCTTTAATCTTAATACCTGATAATGTTTCAAATTTCCTATTTATTTCTTTCATAATTAAAATTTTAAAGTTCTAAAAACAAAAAGTCCTAATATAGCACTTGCGAAAGATGCAAAAAATATACTCATTTTAGACATTTCTAGAAGTTCTCTATTGCTATAAAAAGCAAGTTCCGAAATAAATATTGACATTGTAAAACCAATTGCACATGTTAAAGACATTGCCCATATATGAGACAAATTAATATTTTCTGGAAATTCAACTATCTTCAACTTCTTAAAAATAAATGCAGAAATCGTAATTCCAATTTGTTTACCAAAGAACAAACCAATCATAATTCCAAGGCTCAAACTGCTAAAAATATTACTAAAATCAAAATGATTTATCTCAATCCCACTATTTCCTAATATGAAGATAGGTAATACAACAAAATCAACAAAATTATCTATTTTATTCTCCCAAGCCTCAATTTTATCCAATCTTACAAAAAAACTTAGAAATACTCCACTTATTGCAGGATGAATACCTGCCTTATAAAACAAATACCAAACAACTGGAAAAGAGAAAATTAAAACCCAATCTCTATAAAAATATTTATTTATCAAAAAGAGAAAGATTGCTATTATTAAAATGAATAAAGTAAACACCAAATCAAAACCCTTTGTATAAAAAAGCCCAATTACAATAACTGCTATAATATCGTCAATAATAGCCACTGAAAGCAATATTATTCTTAAACTATATGGGGCTTTTGAAAGACTTATAATGAGAAATGCAAAAGCTATGTCCGTTGCCATAGGAATACCCCAACCTCTAATTGTATCAGAATTGCTTATATTAAAAGCTAAAAATATTACTGCAGGAACAATCGCTCCAAAAAATGCTAATATTGCAGGTAATAAAGCTTTTTTGAAACTATTTAAATGTCCAATTAATAATTCACGCTTAATTTCAAGTCCAACTAATAAAAAGAAAAGAGTCATCAAAATTTCATTTATGAAGAAATGAACGGATTTATTATGAAAAATGCGAAAATAACTATCACTTAAATTAGACCATATAAGAGCTACGAAAAAAGAAAGTATAAGAATATATCCCGAAACCTGAAACAACTTTAATAACTCTTCAATATAACTTTTCATACTATGGCCTCCTCAAATTTAAACTTTGGCTCTTCAACAATACTTAAGTATCTTAAATACCATTCATAAGCATAAGCTCTTTTACCTATCTTATATAAGATAGAAATGAGAAATTTTAAGTGTTCTAAATTAAGAATATCCCTATTTAGCAAGCTTTCCAATACAAAAATTGCTCTATCATAAGCCTTATCAGATATATATTTTTGAGCTAATTCATAAACCACATTTAAATACTTTAACTTTATTTCATTTCTTAAATTTACAAAAAATGGATGTGTTATATTAGGAACAAAATCTCCACGATAAATATTTATTGCTGCTTCTAAACTACCTTTCTCTAAATACTCTTGAAACAAGTGAAGGTCGACTTTAAAGTTTTCATCAGTTTTAAAAAGTATTTTATCTTCCTCAACTATTAAATATTTTGGGGTTTGAACTATACTCCAAGGTTCTATAACATCTAATATATGCCTTAGCCTTAGCTTTATATTTTCAGAATGTATTCCAAAAGCTATTGAAATATTGCCATACGTTAAAATTTTATTCTTATTCACTATCAAATATATCAATATCAACAAATTAAAATCATCACCAAAAACTGATAACGGTCTAATATCATTATTGAAGAAATACATAATTTCTCCAAAAAGTGTAATGTATTGCTCACAAACTTTTCTCCAATGTTCTGTAAATCTTCCAATGTAAATTTTAAATCTTGGATCTCCTGAAAAACTTCTTATTTCATCAATGTAATTTATAGAATCTTCTAAATTGAGGTTCTCCAAAAAATCAAGCTTAGCTTTTGGTTCCGTTTCTAATTTCCTTTTTAACATTGGCTTAATATCTTTACTTATTAAAAGCAAATCATTTATACTTAAATGTGGAATAATTCTATTTTCTACCTCAATTGCCACAATATCAAAAACTTCTCTTACAGCAAAGACAAACTCATGAATCCTTGCTTTTAAGTTTTGAATTATTCTATTAACAACCTCAGTATCTTCTTTTTTACCGAATATAAAAAGCTTAATCATATCAAACGCAACTTGATAAATAGGAGGTATATCTCTTTCATCTATAAGAGATAATAGTTCAAGTGCTTCTTCCAGTTTTCCCAATATAGCCTTAATTTGAATAAGATTTTTTAGTGAAAGAACAATATAAGAAGTGAGATTATTCTCTTTAGCAATTTTAAAAGCTTCATTGGCGTATAACTCAGCTTTTTGAAACTCTTTGCTCATAACATAAGCATCAGAAATACTCAACAGAGACAATACTAACAAATTAGTAGAACCCTTATCAATCGCTATATCTAATGCTTTCTTCCTATACTTTAGCGAGAGCTCCATATTATATTTTTGTAAAAATACAGAATAATTTAAGTAAAAAATAAATTTAGTTCTTGAACTTCCAGATAATTCTAATAACTCTTCAATTTCTGTTTTTAAAATTTCAATTTTCTGAAATTCTTGGGATTGTAAATAAAAATTTAGAAAGTTTGTATAAGCAAAAGACAAGTAATAAGCATTATCCAAATTTTTTAAATTATCACAAGCCCTTATAAAGCTATCTAAAGCCTCCTTC
>JBDRXT010000112.1:0-3280 GCA_039803045.1 Caldifarciminota bacterium | reverse complement strand
ATCAATAGCTCTATTTTCAGCAGGCCATATATAATTATTTAACCAGTCCATTAAATCCTTATCATCAGCAAACCCTCTAAAACCAACCATAGCAATATGAGTATGTGTATTCACAAATCCAGATATTTTGAGGTTATCAGCTATGGGATTTATTATTGATGCTTTCAAAACAGTAGGACTTATATCACTTATTATATTATTTCAACCTGAAATAAGAAGATTATTAGCAACAATTGGACAGAGTAACATTTTAAGAATTATAACAAAAGCTCCTAAAATTCCAATTGATGATATTGCAGAAGCTTGTTACAGAATAAGTGAGAAAGGTTATGGTGCTCTTATAGTTATACAAAATAGAATGAGTTTAAGAGATCTTACAGAAGGAGGTATTGAAATTGATGCAAAAGTTTCACCACATCTTATAGAGAGCATATTTTATCCAGATAATCCTCTTCATGACGGAGCTATAATCATAAGGGAAGATAGGATAATTTCAGTAAGTGAGAAACTTCCAAGAAGCTCGAAATTACCCGATCCATTACTTGGTACAAGGCATGAAGCTGCAGTTGGAATAACTGAATTAACTGATGCTATATCTGTTGTTGTTTCGGAAGAAAGACAAACAGTAAGATTAGCTTTTAAAGGAGAATTGTCAGCTCCTCTTGAAAAGGAAGAATTAAAAAAAAGAATTGAGTTAATCTTAAATGGAAGACTCTAAATTCATAATTTTTTTGTCAATTTTTACAAGTTTATTTATATTCTTTTATGTAAAGTTCAATAAAAATATTATAGTTAGCTTTGATTATGAATTGAGATTAAAATATCCTGATTATTTTCGCATAATTCCTCAACTTGATAAGATAACAATTGATTTGAACGCAAAAGCAAAAGATTTAATATTGTTATCACTAAAGCGAAGGGTAATAGATGTAAATTTAAAGGTTGAAAAAACCGGAAATATAAACATTCCCTTAAGAGATTATATTGTAATTGATCCAAGAATAAAGATAATAAAAGTTCATCCAGAGACGTTAAGTGTATTTGTTGAGAGAATTGTTCAAAAACCAAGAGAGGTTAAAGTAAGTTTAAAGGGCGATGTTTTAAGCAATTATCAGATAGATAGTGTAATAGCAAGTCCAAAAATCGTGGATGTAACAGGTTCAGAAAGTCAGTTGATTAGCATTTTGTACATTCAAACAGAAGATATTAACATTTCAAATAGAGATAAGAGTTTTCAAGTTAAGGTTGCACTGAGAAAGCCTTATCGAGATGTAAAGATTGAGCCAGAAAGCATTAATGTTAAAGTTATAATTTCGAAAAAAGATTAAAATTAATTAATTTCTCTATATATTTAGCTATAATATCAAATTCAAGATTAACTAAATCTCCTACATTCAAAAATTTTAAATTTGTACTTTCTAAGGTTTTTGGAATAATCATAACTTCAAAGCTAATTTCATCTAAGGAATTAACTGTTAGACTTACGCCATCTAAGCAAACGCTCCCTTTATAAACTAAGTATTTACCAAAGTTTCTATTAAATTTGACTCTTAAAATTCGTGTATTTTCAAGTTCTCTTATTTCAACTATTTCTCCAATATCATCTACATGACCAAGAACAATGTGCCCCCCCATAAGTTTGTTTAAAGTTAGAGAACGCTCTAAATTGAGCGTATGATTTATTAAGTCGATTCTTGAAAATTTTGTTCTATTTAATGTTTCAGTTGATAAGAAGAAAAAAATTGAACTTTCGTTAAAGCTACTAACAGTTAAACAACAACCATCTAAACTAATGCTTTCCCCCTCTTCTAATGAATTATATGGATTTTCTATTTCTAGTAAAATACCACTACCAACTTTAGAATAACTTTTTACTTTTGCTGTTTTTTCTATTATTCCACTAAACATCAATAAAATTTCCTTACCAAAAGTATTGGAATTTTAGATGTTCTTATAACTTCATCTGCAAAATGCCCTAAGAATTGTGTTCTATCATTTAAACCCTTGTATGCAATAATTAGCAAATCAATATCATTTTCATAAGCCCATTGTGACAATACTTTTCCATCTCCACCATCTTTAATTATAACTGGCTCAATATCTATTCCTTCTATAACTTTCGTTAATTCTAAATTTAATTCTAAGAGTAATTCATCTAAAAGAAATTCTGGAATATAATTAGCTATTTTATTATCAAAAACGTGAACATTATAAACTTTTGAGGAGAAGATTTTTGCGATTGCAAGTGATAGAACAAAAGCACTTCTTGAATAATTTGAAAAATCTGTTCCAATAGCAATTTTATCAATTTTAGGTTCTTTATTTCCATTTATAATTAGCACATTTGATGGACTTAAGCATGCAACTTCATAAGCTGTAGAACCGATTTCATTGCCTTTTGAAGAATTGGCTAAAATTACTAAACTTGCTTTTGTGTAATCTAAAAAATCTACAATTTCCCAATGCGGAGTTCCCTCCTTTAGGAAAATATCTACATTGTTTATATTTTCGTTTAATAATTCCCTTTTTACATTCTCTAATTCTGAAAAGATTTTGTGTTTATAATTATTTGAATTTTCATCTAAAATAGTTGTCCATCCTAATAAAACTTTATATAAGGGTGGTATGCTATCTACAACATGGAGAATTTCAAGTCTTGAACTAGACTTCTTTGAAAGAAATTTAGCCCAACTTAAGGCTTTTTTTGAACTTTCTGATAAATCTGTTGTAAAAACAACTTTATGAAACATTTTCATAGTTTTAAAATTTTAAAGCTTTATGATAGCATTCATTACAAACATTCCCACACCCCAAAAAAATTTCCTATTTAACTTATTATATCAAAAGCTTAAAAATAAAATTTTGTTTTTCTTTTCAAGTTTAAAAACACCTAAAAGGCAAGGTTGGGAAAAATATTTAAAAGATATTGCTTTTCCATATGAAGTTATTGAAAGTCAAATATTTATAAATCCACTTACTGATGATTATTCAACAATCTCAATTTTTAAAAAACTTCCTGATTTTAAGAAATTTAGATTAGTTGTTATTAGCGGAGGCTTAAGTTTGATGGAATTTTCAATTGCTAAAAAACTATTAGATTTAAAAATACCGTATATTGTTTGGACTGAGAGCTTTAATTTAAAAGAGTATATCCCTTTATTATCACCTGTTAGATATATCTTAAGGAGGTTTTTATTTAAAAATGCATTAGCAGTTATGTGTGGTAGTAAAATGTCTTTAGAGCATGTTAGGAGTTTTGGTGTAAAAAATGCTATTTTGA
>JBDRXT010000111.1:0-3329 GCA_039803045.1 Caldifarciminota bacterium | reverse complement strand
GCTCCTTAAGTTCATCTATAAATATGGGATTGTAAATAACTACTAATTTGTCTTCAGGAACTTTATATTGGGTTTTAAGCTCTTTAGCTATGCTTTTTGATACGCATATTACCATGTCTGCCTTAGGATAGAGGAGTTTGGATAAAAAATTATATGGATGATGCCTTTTTCTTCCTGCCAATTGCGACATGTGGATGGAAATAAAAGCCCTGTGTTTTGAGTATAGCTTTGCTAATATGTTTACATAATTTGCCCTTTCTAAGAAAGATATTACAAGGGAATTTTTTTCTAATCTTTGAGACAAGCTCTTAGCATATACAGGTATGTAAAAGGTCTTTAGTATTGGGTTTGTTTTGGTTGTATGGCTTGAAAGAAAAACTATCTTCTCCTCTGGAATTTCGTATTTTATTTCTCTTTCCAATAGCACGAACCTTTTTACTGGCAATATTTTAGAAAGGTTTACCGCTACCCTTTCTGCACCACCACCCGCAAGAGAGTTGAGAAGGAAGTAAAGGTTCATCTTAAAAATCTTTTTAAAGTTGGTTTCAAAATATTTAATAATCTCTCTTTTACCAAGGAGGTCAATTTTTTTGGTAGCAACCAACAAAAAGAAAAGTAAGCAAGTGATATGAGGAATAGAAAAAAATTGCTATTTAAAGACTTTTTGAGAAAATATAAACTTAGTTTTAAATCATTTGCTAACCTGGAAAAATAAATACCTTGCAAAGTGTATCTTAAGAGTTGCTTAGGAGCATAACTTTTGAAATCCTGAAAATGATAATTGATAATATAATAATAATTTAAGGCTTGTCTTTTGGGAAATTTGGCCATCTGGAATGTTACCCTATCTTGGTTTACAACATTATATATTTTTAAAGGGACATCCAAGTAATAAATTTTCTTTGCTTTTTTAAAAACTTTAAACCAAAGAACTGCTTCAGCTCCCCATGCATGATCAGGAAATCTATCATCTCCGATTAGGTTCCTACGGCATACAAGAAAATATTCTCCATCATATTTTCCTTTTAAAAAATCATAATAAGTTATATATTCAGATATATTATAGCTCAAACCAGTCTTTTCTCCTTTAACATTGTCCATACAATTTGCTAAGAACACATCTAAATCTTTTTCTTCAATTTGTTTCATCGCAGTTTCAATTGCATCAGGTAATAATTCATCGTCGTCATCAACAAAGGTAATAAATTCTCCTTCAGCATAATCCAATCCATTATTTTTATTACCCCCAGGCCCTTTTAAATACTTTTGATTGATTACATATTTTACCTTAATTTGGGGATAATTTCTCTTGAATCTCTCTACAATATCTCTTGCTTTTCCGTCAGTATCATCTGAAACTATTAACTCAAAATCTCTATATGTCTGTTTTGCTATGCTTTCTAGGGTTTGCATTAAACTCCCACGATTTGTAGTGGCAATAATTATAGAAATCATCATTTAAAATTTTACAATAAATTATTTATTTGGATTATTTTTTATCTCTTTAGCAAAGTTTTTAATTTTAGTAGCTACAAAATTTTCATCAATTGATGTTAGACATATTCTATCTTCACATTCTTTTTTGTTTACTGGAGGATAAATGCATGGACTGCATGGAGGTAAAAAAGGTGAACGAATTACTATTACTTTTGGCGAGTAAGGCTTACTTAAATCAGGATTTGCGGGCCCAAAAATTGTGAATACATATCTATTTAAAGCCGCAGCCAGATGACCTAATCCAGAATCAGAATTTAAAAAAAAGCTATAATTAGTAATTAGTTCGCAACAATCTTCCAAATTGTCAACACAGAATACTCTAAATTCAGAAGAAATATACGAACTCAAATCTTTTTCCGCAGGACCTAAAATAAAAGCAACTTCAAAGCCGTCATCTCTCAAAATTTTAGCTACTTTAATAAATTTTTCTAATGGATAACGTCTTATTGATCCCCCCTTACTTGAACCAGGATGAATTAGGATTTTAAAACTATCTAAGCCATTAAAAATTTTTTTGGTTAATCTTGAAGGAAGAAAAGGTTTTGCGTCTGAGTGATCAAAGCGTAAATTTAATGCTCTTTCTAAATAGATTAAGTTTTGTTCTACTTGATGTTTTTCTTTAAATTCATAACGTATGAAATTTTTTAACAATTTAGCGTCTTTAGTCAATCTTGCAAGTTTTTTATTCCCTAAAATTAAATATATTAATTCACCTTTTATTGAATTAAAAGCTGTAGTAGTAAGAATAAAATCTGGTTTAATGAGAAAAGAAGAAAGAAGAAATTTTAAAAGGTCTATTTTATTGAAAACAAAATTAACATAAAATACCTTTGCAATATAACCCTCATCACAGTAGAACTTTATAAGTTCATAGCTAAATCTGTCACTTGTAAATACATAAAGATTAATGCGTTCAAATTTCTCTTTAAGAAGTTTTACAACCGGAGTAAACATAATAAAATCACCTAATCCTGCAGTATGAATAATCAATCCAGTTTTAGTGGATTTTAAACTTTTATTTGCCATAACATAACCTTTATTTTAGAAGATATAGCCTTAACCATGGTTACGACTTACACTGAAAGTATAGATGCATACCCTCTGTATTATATTTAACTATAAGTGCAGGAATAAAAAATATAAAAAACCTTATTCCTTTTAAACCTTTAAAAACCACCTTTCTCCATGCAGGCAACTCACGAAATATAGTTGTCCCCTCTCCAGCTAATTCATGAGTGGTTATGGCTTTTCTAAATAACTTGTTTATGTTATTGCCTGTAATCAAAGCTTGAAAATATGGGACAACTTCTGTGGTTTTTACTGGAGTTGCTTCTACAAAGACATTTGTAAATCCCACCCTCTTGTAAAAATTACCAAGAGCTGTTTTGGAAAATCTTAAAAAATGATTTGGTGGACTATCTCCATGAGGATATAATTTTCTGCCTTTTTTAATCATCCAACTCTCCCTATTTGGCACACTTCCAGCAATATAACCACCAGGCTTTAGCATACTCTTTATTGCCTCTAAAAACTCTACTGGCTTATCCTGATGCTCAAGGACTTCAAAAAAGGTTATCACATCAAACTTCAGACCCTCTTTTTGACAAAATTCCGCAAACTCCTGTGGAGACATAACAAAGGTATTTTTCAAACCCCACTTTTCCTGACAGACCTTAATTGATTTACTATCAAAATCAATCCCCCAAACCTCAAAACCAGCCTTTTGTGCTTCCTTTAGAAAAACCCCATCCCCACAGCCTACATCTAAAAGCCTTCCTGATTTGAGAGGAATGTATTTAAAAAACATCCTGTGATTTTCTCCTATTTCTTCT
>JBDRXT010000110.1:0-3503 GCA_039803045.1 Caldifarciminota bacterium | reverse complement strand
TTGCTATTTTAAATAAAGAATATCCAGATATGTTAATAGGTGTAAGAAAAGATTCTCCTTTAATTATTGGAGTGGGAAATGATGAAATGTTTTTAGCATCTGATATTCCAGCTATTTTACCACATACAAAAAAAATTATTATTCTTAATAATGAGGAAATAGCAATTTTAAGATATAATGATTATAAGATAATTGACTTTGAGGGAAATCTGAAAACAAGTCAAATTAGGGATATTGAATGGGATGCACAAATGGCTGAAAAGGGACCTTATCCTCACTTTATGTTAAAAGAAATATATGAACAACCAGAAGTAATTGAAAGAAATATAAACAAATACATTAGAGATGGAGAATTCCTTTTATTGAAAGATCACAATTTAAGAAAACTATTGCTAAATAAAGATAGAATTATAATTCAAGCAGCTGGAACATCTTTACACGCTGGAATTGTAGGAAGATACTTAATTGAAAATTTCTCAAGAATTCCAGTTGATACTGATTATTCTTCTGAATTTTCTCATAGAATTGTAGATGACAAAACACTTATTATGGCAATAAGTCAATCAGGTGAAACTATGGATACACTTGAAGGATTAAGAAGAGCAAAAAATCTTGGACTTGAGGTTTTATCAATTGTAAATGTGGTTGATAGTTCAATTGCAAGGGAAAGTGATTATGTTATTTATATAAATGCTGGACCAGAAATTGGAGTTGCATCTACAAAAGCTTATACCGCTCAAATTACAATATTACTATTTTTAGCACTTGAGCTTGGATATCTGAAAGGTTTTGTAGATAAAAAAACAATAGATTACTATATATCTGAAATTAGAAAATTGCCGTATATAATAAGTAGTGTTTTATATAAAGATACTCAAATACAATATATTGCTCAAAAATTTCACAAAAACAATCATTTTATGTTTCTTGGGAGAGGTATGAATTATCCTACAGCTCTTGAAGGAGCTTTAAAGCTAAAAGAAATTTCTTATATTCATGCAACAGGTTATGCTGCTGGTGAAATGAAACATGGACCATTAGCTCTCGTTGATGAAAATTGGCCTGTTGTTGTTATTAATCCAAAAACTAGTGTATATGAAAAGACACTTTCAAATGCTAATGAAGTTTATACGAGAGGTGGTAAAATTATATCTATTGTAAGTGAGAGAGATGAAAAAATGAAAGAAATATCACAAGAAATTATTGAAATTCCAGAAGTTAATGAATACTTAACACCTATTGTTTCTATTGTTCCATTACAACTTTTAGCTTATCACATTGCTAATTTAAGAGGTTGTGACGTAGATAAGCCACGAAATATTGCAAAAGTTATAACAGTGCCATAAAAGGCTTTTATATTCACATTCCTTTTTGTAAAGTAAAGTGCCCTTATTGTAATTTTTATAAAGAAATTCCCAAAAATGAACTTTTAATTGATAATTTTTTAGAAGTATTGAAGACAGAAATAGCTGAAAATGAAGGGTATTATGATACAATATTCATCGGTGGTGGAACACCCAATATTTTAAGCAAAAAACAATTAATTAGTTTGTTTGAGAGTATTTTAAGATATCTAAAGCTTCCAGAAAATTACGAATGGACTATTGAGCTAAATCCGGAGTTAGTAAATATAGATAATCTTTTGATTTTCAAGGATTATGGGATTAATAGATTAAGTCTTGGAGTTCAAAGCTTAAAAGATGAAGAATTAAAGTTTTTTTCAAGATTACATAGAAAAAAAGATGTTTATAAAAAATTAGAATTGATAGAAAAAATGGGATTTAAAAACGTAAATGTAGATTTAATTTTTGGTGGACCATTACAAAGCTTAAAAGATTGGGAAAAAACTTTACTAGAAATTTCAAAATTCCCAATAACTCATTTATCCACTTATTTACTTACTATTGAGGAAGGAACAGCATTTGAAAAACTAAAAGTGAAATTACAGGAAGATGAAATTATTGAAAAAATGTTTTTAATACGAGATGATATTTTGAAAGAATTTGGATTTTATAGATACGAAATCTCGAACTATGCAAAGTTAGGATACGAATGTAAGCATAACTTAACTTATTGGAAAAGGGAAAATTACATTGGTGTAGGACCATCTGCAAGCTCATTTATTAAACCAAATATAAGATACAAAAATGTTGAGAATTTAAATTTATACTTGGAAAATTATAAAAACTATAGGGAATATGAAATATTGAGTGATGAACAAATACTTTTAGAGAAAATCTACTTATCACTTAGGTTAGCTGAAGGGCTTGAAGTCAAAAATGCAGAAATCTTTAAACATTTAGAAGAATATTTGGAAATTGAAGACAATAGGATTAAATTAAAACCAAAGGGAATTTTAATTTTAGATAAATTAGCAATTGAAATATATTTTTTAGCTTTAAAATTTTCAAACTTATTATGATAACTTTGCTTGTTGATTTTAATTGGGAAAAATTCTTACCACTTAGTTGGACAAGGCCTCTTTGGGACTTGAGAATGGGAATATTTACTTTCTTAGAAAGAATTGGAAAACTTTATGGTAATGTTTATGGATATACACATAGAGAATACCTAAGAGGATTATTTTCATCTTATCCAGAAGACAAATGGACAAAAGATACATTACTTTTAATACCTACAATTTACTTTGAAGAATATCCAGATTTCAGGAGAGATAGAAATACTCTATTTTTGGACAAGAATGGGAAACCTTTTGGAGCTTTTTTAAAGAAATTTGAAGTTTTTGATTTTACAAAAAGTTTTGATGGAGCGATTGAGAAATTAGAACAAGTAATTTTGATTGAAAAACCTTGGGAACTTTTGGATTACATAAATCTTCAAATAGCAAAAGATTATAAACTATCAAATAAAAGATCTTTTAAACCTTATAAAGGTGTTGTAATGGTTGGAACGACTGATATATTTATAGATACGAGTGTAGAAGTTGAACCTGGTGTAATAATTGATGCAACAAGAGGTCCTGTTTATATTGATAGTGGAGCAAAAATTATGGGAAATAGTTATATCAGAGGACCTGCTTATATTGGAAAAAGTAGTATTGTTATGCCATTAACTAAAATTATGGAAAATAGTGTAGTTGGACCAGTTGTGAAGGTTGGGGGAGAAGTTGTAAATAGTATAATTTGGGGCTATTCAAATAAACAACATGATGGATTTTTGGGAAATAGTATAATTTCAGAATGGTCAAACATTGGAGCTGGAACCCAGTTTAGCAACTTAAAAAACACTTATGGAACCATAAAAATGTATTACTATCCTCAAAAGGAAGAAATAGAAACAAATAAACAATTCTTAGGAGCGATAGTAGGACCACATGCAAAGATTGGTATAAATTCAATAATAAATTGTGGAACAGTAATGGGTGCTTTTAGTTCTACTGTAGGGGGAAAAATTACAAGTGGTTTTATTCCTGATTTTACATGGCTTGATGAGGAAGAAATGGACTTGGAAAAAGCTATTGAAATTGCCCATAGAATGATGAT
>JBDRXT010000109.1:0-3559 GCA_039803045.1 Caldifarciminota bacterium | reverse complement strand
AGAAATAATTAAAATTATTAGAAATAGCGAGGATGTGCAAATAGCAAGAAAAATACTTATTGATAAGTATGAATTTACACAAGAGCAAGTTAATGCTATATTAGAACTCAAATTGCAGAGTTTAACAAAGCTTGAAAGGGAAAAAATATTAAATGAATATAGAGAACTTGAAAAAGAAATTAGTTATTATCAAACACTTTTAACAAGGGAGGATGAAATATTAAATCTCATAAAAAAGGAATTGCAGGAAATAAAAACCAAATATAGTGATAAAAGGAGAACATTAATTAGTAAAGAAGAAAGTGAAATTAGCTTTGATATTGAAGATTTAATCCAAAAGGAGGAAACTGTTATTTTAATTACGAGAAGTGGATATGTAAAGAGAATGTCTTTAAAGAGCTTTAAAAGCCAAAATAGAAACACAAAAGGTAAGACAAGTGTTAAAACATACGAAGATGACATGCCTTATGAAATCACAGTTTGTAATACTCACTCGCAGTTGTTCTTTATAACAAATAGGGCAAGGATATTCTGGTTAAAAGCTTACAAAATTCCAGAGATGAGCTTAACAAGTAGAGGAAAATCTATAACTCAATTCTTTGAACTAAATCAAGACGAGAAAATTATTAGTATATTGGAAAATAAGAATGCAAATTATATTGTCATAATTACAAAAAATGGAAAAATAAAGAGAGTTAGTTTAAGTGAGATATTAAAAGGAAGAATGGGTTCCCAGATTATGAAATTAAAAGAGGATGATGAAGTTGTAAAGTGTATATTAACACTTGGGGAGGAAGATATTCTTATTGCTAAAGAGGATGGGAAAGTTGTAAGAATTAATCAAAGCGAAATCCCTATTCAAAGTAGGAAAGGTAGTGGTGTTCAAGGGGTAAGGGGAAAAGATGTTATTTCAGGTTGTATTATATTACCAAGCTCAAAAGTTATTACCATTACTCAATATGGTTATGGTAAGAAAGTTAAAGAAGAAGAAATTCCAGTATTAAGAAGGGGAGCAAAAGGTATTTATATAATTAAAGCAAAAGAGAAGATAGGAAATTTAATTGAAGTTATTGATAGTATACAAGAGAACGAAGATTTGCTTATAACTACAAGAAGGGGCATTTCTTTGAGGATTGATATTTCCAAGTTGCCAGAACTTTCGAGAAATGCCATAGGTGTTAAACTTATTGATTTACAAGATGATGACTTTGTTAGCGCTGTAAGTATAGTAAGATGAAGTTTGAACCATATAAGATAAAAGTTGTTGAGCAAATACCTATTACAAAGAAACAAGAAAGGTTAAAGTATATTGAAAATGCTCATTTTAATGTATTCTTATTACCATCAAATGTTGTAACAATTGATTTATTAACAGATAGTGGAACATCAGCATTAAGTAAATATCAAATGGCTGCAATGATGCTGGGAGATGAAGCTTATGCAGGTTCTGAAAGTTATTATAGATTCGAGGAATCAGCAAAAAAACTAACAACAAAAAAATTTATAATTCCTGTTCATCAAGGAAGAGCTGGCGAAAAGATAATTACAAGTTCTCTTATAAACAAAGGAGATATTATAATATCTAATACACTATTTGATACAACAAGAGGAAATTTTGAATTTGGTGGAGCAGTAATATATGATATTCCAGAAGAGCATGAACTTGATAGTGAGTATCCATTTAAAGGTAATATTGACTTAAATAAGCTTGAAGATCTAATAAAGAAATTTGGGGAAAAAGTAAAGTTAGTAGTTTTAACAATTACTAATAACTCTGGAGGTGGACAAGCTGTAAGTATTGATAATGTAAAAATGACAAAAGAAATTTGCGAAAAATATAATATTAAGCTAATGATAGATGCTTGTAGAATTTGTGAAAATAGTTATCTTGTAAAATTGAGAGATGAAAAATATAAAAATAGCTCAATATTAGAAATTGTTAATGAAACTTTGAAATATGCTGATATTGTTACATTTAGTGCGAAGAAAGATGGTCTTAATCATATAGGAGGATTTATAGCATTAGATGAAGAAAATTTAGCTGATGAATTTAAAAACTATCTGGTTCTCTTTGAAGGATTTCCAACTTATGGTGGTATGGCAGGAAGGGATTTAGAAATCATATCAGTAGGTATTTTAGAAGCTCTTGATGAAAATTACTTAAGTCATAGAATAAGTCAAGTAAAGTTTTTGAATGATAAATTGTACAATTTAGGAATCCCAGTTATAAGACCGTTTGGAGGACATGCAATATATGTTGAAGCAAAAAGATTTTTAGAACATATTGATGAAAATGATTTCCCTGGACAAAGTTTAGTAATAGCACTTTATATTGAAGGTGGAATAAGATGCGTGGAAGTTGGTAAGTTTATGTTTAAAGATGCAAAGTACAATTTTGTAAGGCTTGCAATTCCAAGAAGGGTTTATACTTATAGTCATTTAGAATATGTTGTTGAGATTTTTGAAAACATCAAAAACAAAAAAGATAAAATTGAAGGTGTAAAAATAACAAAAGAGAGTAAATTTTTAAGACATTTTACATCACATTTAAAAACTATAAATAATTGGCACCTTAAAATTTAAGCTTTAAAATTTTATTTATGATAGTGATAATTTTAATATTATTAACATTGTTTCTTTCCAGTTGTAGCCTTAGTTGTGATTACCTTCCTGCTATTTACGCTTTTCCACCTTCAATTAGATCTCCCTTAGGGATTGATGGAAATACCTTATTCTTAGGAGCTAATGCTAGTGGTGGTAAGAGTTTTTATGAAGAAGATGAGATTAATCAAGGAGAGGGAAGTCTTGTTATTGCAACTGGTGAAGAATGGTTTAGATTTGCTTCTGGAGGATTTATGTACTTTGGTAGATATAATTTTAATAATAGTTGCGATAAGATTGGATGGCAACCTTACTTTGGTTTTGGAATAGATTTTGATATGTGTATTTTTACCCCCACAAAGTTATTAAACCTTGGTATTGGTCTTCAAGCAGGATTTTCAGCAGAAACAGGTAGTTATATTGAAAAGGCTTTTGATACAGGTCTATTATTCTTTGTTCCACTCTTTTCACAATACTTAGCTTTTCAATATAATATATCAAATAATAAAAAGCTATTTACTAGACTTGGTTTTGGTTTACCAGGACTTGCTTATGTTGACATTGGATATTACGATTTGAAATTTGGTGGATTTTGGATGGGAGCAAGTCTTCAAAGTGTTTCACTTGGTTTTTCGGCTAAATTAAAATAGCTTTAAAATTTTCAAACAAATAATGATAAAATTATTTGTTATTTCTCTAATTCTTATTTCTTGTCGTGTAGGTGATCCACCTGAAAAAGTGGTAGAGAGATATTTTAGTGCCCTTGAAAAGGGTGATTATAAAAAGGCGTACAAACTTATTGATAAAATTTCCCAGAATTATGTAAGTGAAGAAGAATTCATAAATTATTGGGAAAACAAATTTAAGGAGTGGGGAAAGCCTGATAGTCACGATGTTTATGCTATTAAGAGAGAAGGCGATACAATGAGGGTTTATTTTAGATGGTATTTCAATAATG
>JBDRXT010000108.1:0-3574 GCA_039803045.1 Caldifarciminota bacterium | reverse complement strand
TCCTATAGGCGAAGAAAAATATTTGAATTTTAGTACACTTGATAAAGATACGATTAAAGGTGTTCCATTTGTAAATCAAGATCCTACTGGTGGAAAGGGAGGTATTTATCGTCCATTTGCATATAAGGTTTTGACTTATGGACTTGGTGGTGCACTTTCTTTACAAAAATATCCTTTGAGGTTGAACTTTGAAAGTGTTTATAATGTTGGGGATACTGCAAAAGGTGATGAATTTTGGCAAATTGGTTTAGGTTTGTTAGCTTATGTAGGAATTGTTAAACCTTATGTTGAATTTGTATATTTAAAGCCACAAGGTAATAATTATACTGATTCTTCTGCTACACTACTGACATTTGGTTTGAAGTTTGGTTATCCATTCTGGCATTTTGATATTGCGCTTGAAAAACCTTTAACTTATAATTATGGTCCATATGGAACAGATTATGTGAACGGATTTAGTTGGGGATTTAAACCAGATTGGAGTGTTTGGGTGGGTCTTAACTTTACTTATGAAGCAGGAATGCCAAAAGTTCAATATGGAGATGTAATTGCGATTGTTCAAGATGCTCAAACAAGTGCCCCAATTCCTAATGCTAATATAAACTTGAAGCTTGAAAAAACCACACTTTCTCAACTAACTGATCAATTTGGAAAATTTGAATTTAAGAAAATTCCAGTTGGAAGTTATACAATTGAGGTATCTGCAAGAGAGTATCAACCAGAAGTAAGAACGATAAATATAAATGAAGGTAAGAATGAAATTAGAATTTTATTAAGTAAGATAAAGAAGGGTACAATTACAGTTAGAGTTTTTGATAGCGATACAAAAGAACCTCTATTAGCTATTGTAAGTTTGTTTAAGGATGATAAGAAGATTTCAGAAAATAGAACACTTGAAAAGACAGGAACTGTTACATTTACAGATTTAGAATCGGGTAGTTATTCAATTAGGATTGAAAAAGATGGTTATAATGCAGCAGTAAGAATAATTGAATTGAAAGAGAGTGCTATTGAAGAAGTTGGATTAACAAAAATAAAAGTTGAGGTTCCAAAATTTGTAAAATTAACTGGTAAAGTTGTTGATTCTAAAACAAATGCTCCAATTCCAGATGCTCAAGTTGTAGCAAGTGGAAAGAGTGTTATAACAGATCAATTTGGATTATATACAATTGATTCATTGCCACTTGGAGTAATTCAAATTGGAGTTACAAAAGAGGGATATCAAACATATTCTGAAGTTATTCAAGCAAATGTGGAAGGGTCTATTGTTAAGAATATTACATTAGTTCCAATTGAAGAAAAACCAAAAACTGGTAAAGTAGTTGTAACTGTTATTGATAGAGAAACTAAAAAACCAGTAATTGCTAATATTAGTATTCCCGGAACTAATATTTCTGGTATTACTGATAATAACGGAACTTATATTTTTGAAACAGGTCCAGGCGAGTATGCATTAAATATCCAACCTCAAGATCAATCTTATTATGCACAAGTTAAGCAAGTTAATGTTAAAATTAATGAGACTACAACTATTATAGTAGAACTTGTTAAAAAGGAAGCTAAAATTGTTGTAAGAAATATTTACTTTGATTTAAATAAAGCTACTTTAAGACCAGAAAGTTATCCTGTTCTTGATGAGCTTTGTCAGTTATTAAGAGAAATACCCACTGCTGTAGTTGAAATTGAAGGTCATACAGATAGTAGAGGTTCAGATGAATATAATTTAAGACTTTCAGATGCAAGAGCAAATTCTGTAAAAGATTACTTTATTGCAAAGGGTTGTATATCGCCTGATAGAATAAAAGCAATAGGTTATGGAAAGACAAGACCAATTGTATTTCCTGAAAAATCAGAAGCAGATTATCAATTAAATAGAAGAGTAGAAATAAAGTTTAAGGGTGAGAAGTAGAGGGGGTTTCCCCTCTTAATAACTTAAATGAAGGAAATTTCAATTTCTGATACAACAATTGAAATATATGAATATGTTTTTCCCCAATTTATAAATCCTGCAAATACACTTTTTGGTGGAAAAATGTTATATATGTTAAGCCAAGCTTCTATTTTATCAGCAAATAGAGTAGCACAAGGGCCTGTTGTAATGGGTTCTATGGATAGTGTTGATTTTATAGAACCTGTTCAAAGTGGAGATACATTAATTTTTCGTTCAAGAGTTCAAGCTACATTCAATAGTTCATTAGAGGTAGGAGTAACAGTATTTAAAAAAACTTTAAATGATGATCTTAAGGTTGTAACATTAGCTCACTTTGGATATGTTGCAATTGATGAGAATGGTAAACCTAGAAAATTAAACGTAAAAGTTACTCCGAAAGATGAAAAGGAAAAACAAATTTATGAGTGGGGATTAAGAAGGAGAAATTATAGACTTGAGAGAATTAAGAACAGAAGATTAGAAATAAATGATATAGATATTAGCAAAAAACCAACTTATAGCCTTTATTCTTCAAAATTAATATTTCCATATGAAATTGTTTATAATTTTATGTTTGCAGGCTATTTATTTGAAAAGATTGATGAGCTTGGAGCAATATTAGCTGTTCAATATGCAAGAAATCCGACATTTACTGCATCAGTTGACAATTTTGATTTTTTTAGTCCTGTAAGATTAGGAGATATCTTGCATTTTTATTTAGGAATAAACTATATTGGAAATCGTTCTATGGAAATTGGAGTGAAAATTATAAAAGAGGAAGCTTTAACCGGAAGAAAGTATAAAGTAGCAAGTAGTTATATGACTTTTGTTTCACTTGAAAAGCTTAAATCTTTTAATCCTTGGAAAGATTATGAACTTGAAAGATGGAGAGCTGCTGAAAGTAGAAAGTTCTTAAGGCTTGAAAGGGTCAAGAAATTTAGAGAATGCATAAATCAAAATATAACTGAGCCAATATGTTAAAGTTAAAATTCTTTGAACTTTTGATAGTTATTCTAATTCCTATAATTCTATTCTTTAGAGCAATATTTGGAAACTTGCTTGTTATGACAGATACAATAACTGACAGTATTTATCTATTAGAGTTTATGAGGCAAGAAATATTGAAAGGAAACTTTCCATTTTGGAATCCCTACATATTTTATGGAATGCCAACAATTCCAACTCTTCAGTTTGGTCTTTATCCATTTTATATTTTATTATTATTATTACCTTCAAAGTTTTTTGTAAATTATTGGGTAATTTTTCACTTGATATTTGCTGGTGTAGGGATGTTTTTTCTTGTAAACAGGATTGTTAATGATAGAAAAATTGCTTTTTTTGGGGCTATTTCTTATACTTTAAGTTCAATATATTTTGGTTATGTTTATAGTGGCCATCTTTCAAAAGCTTCTATTTTTTCTTTACTTCCTTTTTACTTTTTATACTTGAGAGAAATATTCATAAATCCAAATATCAAAAATATGGTTCTTTTATCACTGTTTACAAGCCTAATTTCCTTAACTTCTCACATTCAAATGATTTATTACTTAATCTTATTTACAATTGTTTACATTGCATATGAGCTTTATTTTCTTTTAAAAAAGGATTATAAAAAAGCTTTAAAAGTTGTTTTGCTTGGTTTTA
>JBDRXT010000107.1:0-3617 GCA_039803045.1 Caldifarciminota bacterium | reverse complement strand
GAATATTTTTGTTGGAGCGCATGCATTTAGAGAGAGAAAAGCATTTAGGGAATTCTTAAAGAAATACTTTCCAGACAAATTAAAAATTATCGACGAAAAGATATCCGAAATGGTTTTTAATGATGGTATGAACAATAGAACATCTAAAATCCTCCAAAAATTGTTCTTAGAAATATATGAATTTTATATTAAAGGAGATGAAAGTATGGAAAGAGCAATTGTAGATGCGTTAAGAATAAGATATAACAAAAATGAATTAGAGCCAAGTCGAGTATTATCTGAACTTGTAGAGTCATTAAAAAACAGAAGTAGAAGAAAGAATGAAAGAGGATAAACTTTTTCAAATAGCTGAGGAAATAATAAAACTATCAGACATGACAACAGATGTTATTATTATAAGTAACAATTACTTATTTCAAAGATTTGCTAATTCGTTTATACATCAACCAACTTACGAAGAAAATTATCTTATTGGAATTAGGATTAGAGATGGAAATAAAATCTCTTTAGTTTGGACAAACTCAACCAATAAAGAGAATTTATCGTATTTATTGAAAAAAGCAAAAAGTTTTCTTATTGAAGATGAGCATATAACTCCTCTCAAAAAGAAGGAAATTCCAAGTTTTAATTTTGCATATGATGAATTTGATTTAAATGCAGATGAAGGTGCACGTATTATTGAAGAGGTGATAAAAATTGGAAAGAAGTACAAAGCTTTTGGAAACTTCTACAAAGGTTTTCAACATATACTTATGCTAAGCTCGGATGGTTTTGAAGGATATAATAAAACTTCAATTTGTCATATTACAGTAAATTATATAAATGGCACTAGTGCATGGTCCCAATATAGCAGTTATAAGATTTCTGACATTCTTGAAAATTACAAGCTTATAGCAGAAGATTGTTTATATAAAGCAAATTTAAATAAAAACTTATCCGAAATAGAACCTGGCCAATATACTGTAATATTTTCAAGTTTAGCACTATACGACATCTTAGAAATTATAAATTATTTTGCTTTCTCTAGCAAGAACTATTACGATAATTTAAGTCCTTTCCGAGATAAGTTAAATCAAAAGATTTTCTCTGAAAAAATTAATTTATACGAAAAGCCACTAAATATATTTCCAATTGGCTTTGATTTTGAAGGTAATATAAAGCAAAATTTTCCAGTTATTGAAAATGGAATTCTAAGAAATATCGCATTGAACAATAAGTACTCAAATCTTCTAAATTTACAAAATAACGCTTGTGCTAATATTCCATTTTCAGAACATGCAATCTTTTCACACTTATATCTTAAAGGAGGAGATAAATCCATAGAAAAAATAATAGAGGAAACAGAAAAAGGAATACTTGTGAATAGAGTTTGGTATGTAAACTTAGTGGAAATGCAAAGCTTGACTTTAACTGGTATGACAAGAGATGGGCTTTATTTCATTGAAAATGGTAAAATTAAGTATGGACTTAAAAATATGAGGTTTACGCAGAGCTTTATAGAAGCTTTCAATAATATAGAAGAAATCTCTAATAGCGAAAGAATTATAGTAAATTCGAACTTTTATGAATTTTTTCCAAGAGGTTTTATTCTTCCCGATGTAAAAATCTCTAAATTTCATTTTATAAGCAAAACAGAATTTTAGAAGTTTAAAAAATGAGAGAGGATGAAATATTAAATAACTTATTCAAATTTTACAAACCAAATTCAAGAGTAATATTAGGTCCAGGAGATGATGGAGCAATTTTGTCAGAAATAGTAAATAAAAACTTAATTATAACGACTGATGCATTTATTGAAAATATACATTTTAAGGGTGATTTACTTTCGCTCTATGAAATAGGTTATAAAGCGACGAATGCAGTTTTAAGTGATATCGCTGCTATGGGAGGAATACCCTTAGCTGTTGTAATTAGCTTGAACATAAATCAAAAATCTATTAACAGGATTGATGAAATTTACAAGGGAATCTTAGATGTATGTAATCAGTTTTGCATATCCATAGTTGGTGGTAATATAGAGAAATATGATAGATTGGAATTACATATTACAGCTATTGGTGAAGTAAATAGAGATAGTTATATTCCGCGAAATAATGCAAAACCTGGAGATATTATTGCAATTACTGGAGATTTAGGAAGAGCAAAAGGTTATTTTATTTCTTATGAAAAAAATTTAATAACAGGATTGAAATGGTGGATAAACGATATGCGAGAAAAATTTTCTAAACCTAATGCGAGAATAAACGAAATGAAAAAAATTTTAAGTAATATTAAAGTTAATGCTTGCATTGATATTTCTGATGGACTTGGAATTGACGGATATAGAATGGCAAATTCTAGTGAAGTTCAAATTATTATATATGCAGATAAACTTCCCATAAAAGATTCAGTTAAATATCTTGCTAAAAAATTAGATATAAAAGATTGGTTTATTGCTGTTGAGAGTGGAGAGGAATATGAGTTGTTATTATCTATTCCAAGAGAGGAGGCTCCAA
The DNA here is from genome assembly GCA_039803045.1 of Caldifarciminota bacterium. Classification (GTDB taxonomy): domain Bacteria; phylum Hydrothermota; class Hydrothermia; order LBFQ01; family DSFT01; genus DSFT01. The sequence continues at coordinate 1,122 of JBDRXT010000107.1, read as the reverse complement.
AAATAGAAAAACTTGAGTTACCAATAACTATAATTGGTGAAGTAATTGAAGACAAGCCAGGAATATATATAATTGATAGTGATTTAAAAATAGATATTTCAAAAAGAGGATATGATGCTTTTGCTAATTAATTATACATTGAATATCGGTGAAAAAATAGAATATAAAGCTAAGTATGGACCTTTAAACATAGGTACTATGTATTTAAAAGTTGAGACTGTGGAAGTAATAAGAAATATTCCTTGTTATAAATTAAGACTTTTTGCAAAAGGGGGAGCACTTGGTATAAACTTATATGAGGATTTTATTTCTTGGGTTGATACCCAAAATTTTAGAACTGTCAAGTTTTATAAGCGTCAAATTGAACCTGGTTGGAATTATGAAGTAACAATCAACTATTATGACAACTACGCTGAATATGAAGAAATTAAACATGGTAAGAGAGAAAATAAAACTTTCCAAATACCTAAGAATGCTCTTGATCCAGTTGCCTTAATTTATTTAGTAAGATTCTTAAATCTAAATCTTACGGATACTATTAGAGTTCCATATCACATGGATGGATTTTCAGGTTATGCAAAAATCTTTATAAAGCATAAGGAAAGTTGTCAATGGCTTGGAATAAAAGAAGAATGCTACGTTATATCCCCGATTTTGCCAATGGATGAAAAAAAATCAAAAGAAGTTCTTGGAGATAGAGGTGGAGAAATTTTAATTTCTAGTAGTAGAAAAATACCCGTTAAAATCAAAGTAAACTTAGTTGTAGGAAGTATAATTGGACATATAGTGAATATATTAAATTTTAAGCTTTAAAATTTCCATATGCATTTTGGGGCTCAGGAGTTAATTATAATTCTTATAATAATTCTAATTCTTTTTGGAGCAGATAAATTACCAAAACTTGCTAAAAGTCTAGGTGATTCTCTAAGAGAATTTAGAAAAGCTTCAAGAGATGATAGCAGTTATTCAGAGGGTAAAGAGGGCGAAAATAAGAAATCTTCCTAATACTGAAATTGGAAAAGGTTTAGTTGTTTTATTAGCATTTGAAAAGGGAGATCTTTCAGAAAAATTTAAAAAGTTCATAAATAAGATATTAAACCTGAGAGTTTTTGAAGATGAAAA
>JBDRXT010000106.1:0-3698 GCA_039803045.1 Caldifarciminota bacterium | reverse complement strand
GAGTTTTAAGAGATTGAATGAGGGAAAATTTTAATAAGCTAAGGTGACCAGTTATCGTGGAGTATAGCTACTAAAACATTTTTATTAAACACGAGAATTAAGCTATGCCAATCATATTCATCTTTTCCTTTTATGTAATACTCAATAAAGCTTGAATTTTTAAAAACTTCTTTTATGTTATCCTTTTTGTTTGAGGGTGCTATTCTTTTGTTTAAAGATTTCTTGCCTTTTATGTAATCCTTCTTTAAGTAATTTTCGTAAAATTCTCTAAAACTCATATAAATTTCCATTCCTGAACCGCTTGAATAACCCCAAAATAGTTTTGTAGTATCGCTTAGGATTTTTTTAAGAGTTTGGGAAGAAATTTTTGGATCAAATTTGTCAATTATTGGATTTATAGAAAATATTATACCTCTTTTGTCAGAATATTTCATAACAGCTTCAAAATTTCCTCTTTGGATTGACAAAACGATTTCGTCCCCAATCTTATATAAATCACTTTTGGAAATTAAACTAAATAGAAAAAGGCTCATCATTCAATATAGAATAAAATCCAACTTTTGAAAATATAATGTGATCTAAAAGTTCTATTTCTAAGTTCTTTAAAAATTTTTTGAGATTTCTCGTAAATTCAACATCTTCAAAGCTTGGTTTTAAGTTATTTGATGGATGATTGTGAGCTAAGATTATGTAGTTTGCATTATTTAAAATACAACTTTCAACAATATCCCTATAATGAACGTTTACTATATTTTTCCTACCCTTTGCAATCATCTCAACTCTTATTAATCTCTTATGCCCATCAAGCAGTACTGCTAACAGTACTTCACTTTGCTCGTTTAAGTATGGAATTAAAACTTTATAAATATCTTCTGTGCTTCTAATAACTTGGTTTGAGTTCGAAAAAAGCCTTCTTCCAAGCTCTATTGCACTTATAATCCTTGTTGCTTTTGCAATTCCAAGTCCTTCAATTTGTAATAATGTTTCAATATCAACGTTTTTTAAATTTTTCATACCAATTGTGTTTGTGATTCTCTTTGATAGTTTAAGGACATTCTCTTTTTTATTTCCTGTTCCAATAATAATTGCAATTAATTCGTCATCACGAAGATTTTTAACTCCAATCTTTCTTAATTTTTCTCTTGGTAAAATTCTATTCATTTAAGGCTTTTTTCCTTGATAGTTTTGGTCTTCCTAATTCATCAATATCAATAACTTTTACAAGAATCTCATCACCTACTTTAAACATACTTCTTAAATCTCGTACAAGCAATTCGTCTACTTCAGAAATATGAACTAGTCCAATTTTTCCAGGAATTACTTCTACAAATAATCCATAATTTTCAATTCTTGTAATTTTACCTAAATAAACTTTTCCAATTTCTACTTCCTGAATGATTTCATTAATCATCTCTTTTGCTTTTTTTACGTTTTCATAATCAGTGCTAGAAATAAGCGTTTTTCCTGTATCAAAATCAATTTCTATTTTCGTGTTTGTTGAATTTGAAATCTTTCTAATGATTTTTCCACCAGGTCCTATAACATCTCCAATTTTCTCAACAGGAATATTTATTGTTATAATCTTAGGAGCATATTTTGAAACTTCTTTTCTTGGTTCACTTATTGTGCTTGACATAATATCCAAGATATATTCTCTTGCTTCTTTTGCTCTTAAGAATGCTTCTCTTATGATTTTCAAAGTAAGCCCCTTAATTTTTATATCTAATTGTATAGCTGTTATTCCTTTTCTTGTTCCTGCTATTTTAAAGTCCATATCTCCAAAGTGATCTTCCATTCCCACGATATCAGTTAAAAGCGCATATTTTTCATAATTTTCAAGTACTAAACCAATAGATATTCCTGCCACCATATTTGAAATAGGTACACCCGCATCCATTAAAGCTAACGTTCCTCCACAAACTGTTGCCATAGAAGTTGAACCATTTGATTGAGTAATTTCAGATACGAGTCTTATTGTATATGGAAACTTGTCCTCTTCAGGTATTACATAACTTAGCGCTTTCTCAGCTAATGCTCCATGGCCTATTTCTCTTCTGCTTGGTCCTCTTAATGGCCTTAATTCATTTGTAGAAAATGGATGGAAATTATAATGAACCATAAATCTCTTAAATTCTTCTTCCTCAAGTTCTGATAATATTTGGGCATCTCTTTTTGTTCCAAGTGTAGCAATAACAAGTGCTTGAGTTTCACCCCTTGTAAATAGAGCAGAACCATGAGTCCTCGGTAAGATTCCAATCTCACAACTAATCTTTCTAATTTCTTTTAATCCCCTTCCATCAACTCTTTTGTTATTAATTAATATTTCTTGGCGCATTATTTGTGCAGATACTTTATAGAGAGCATCCAAAATTTCTATTTCACTATTCGGAAAATTTTCTATAAGTTTTTGCATTATTTCTTTGTATAAATTCTCTAATGCTAAATTTCTCTCCCCCTTTGAAGGAATAAAGAGTGCTTTTTTTATATCCTCACTATAAGTTAAAACTTGGTTATATATTTCATTACTTGCTTTTATAATTGTTGCTTCAGATTTTGGTTTTGAGTATCTCTCTAATAATTTTTCTTGATATTTTATTGTTTCTTCAATGTATGGAATAGCAAATTCTATTGCTGATAACAATAAATTTTCTTCTATTTCCTTTCCACCAAATTCAATCATATGAATATATCCACCTTTTGTTCCAACAATAAGTAAATCAAATTCACTTTTTTGCGATATTGTAGGATTTAATATGAAATTATTATCTAAATATCCAACTCTTACTGCCCCTACTGGTCCTTCAAAAGGTATTTCGGATGAACAGAGAGCAAAACTTGCTCCAATAATAGCTGGGATATATGGTGGATTTTCATTATCATAAGATAATAGTAATGCTATTATTTCTACATCATCTATCATTCCTTTTGGAAATAAAGGCCTTATTGATCTATCAATAGCTCTTCCAATTATAATTTCTCTATCAGTTGCCCTTCCTTCTCTTTTTATAAATCCAGCAGGTATTTTGCCAGCTGCATATGCTCCTTCTCTATATTCAACAAGAAGAGGTAAGAAGTCCTTTTTTTCCTCTGCTTTTTTCCATACAACACTTACTAAAACAACAGTATCACCATAACTTGCTATAACACTAGAACTTGCTAAGTTTCCAACCTTACCAAATTCTAATTTTAAAATCCTATTTCCAATTTCTATCATACACCCCTTATATTAAGCTCTTTAATAATTTGATTGTATTTCTCAGGCTTTTCTCTCTTTAAATATTTTAATAATTTTTTTCTTTTACTTACGAGCTTTTGAAGACCATATCTTGTATGAACATCTTTCTTATGTTTTTTGAGGTGTTCTGTAAGATAAGATATTCTTTCTGTAAGTAAAGCAATTTGAACTTCTACTGAACCCGTATCATTTTGAGATATCTTGAATTTCTCAATAATTTTCTTTTTTTCTTCCTTTGTCAATGTCATACGAAAATTTTAAAGGATAAAAAATTAATGCTTTAAAATTTTGAACTATGACTAGAAGAATGTTTTTAAAAGTAATATCGATAGGGGTTTTTTTTGCCCTTGCTCTAAAAGGAAATCTCCTTGCTAACACATATCCCAAAAAATTCATAAAATATATAAAAGAAACATCAGATGGATATGAATTAGTTCTATCTGATGGGTCTAGTCTTTTTGTA
>JBDRXT010000105.1:0-3764 GCA_039803045.1 Caldifarciminota bacterium | reverse complement strand
AAATTGGTATTTCGTCCTCTTCAATGAATCTATTAATTATCAATACCTTATCATTTATGTAACTTTTGTAAGTTTTTGGATTTTCAAAAAATCTTCCCGCTACAATAAGCAAGGTATTTTTATCCTTAGAAAACTTAGAAAAAACTTTTAGTAGTATATCAAGTCCCTTATACTTTCTTATATTACCAAAGAACAAAATAACAAAAGTATTATTTCTTATTTTCATAAGTTCTCTTGCATATGACTTGTCTAATCTTGGATATTTATAATAACCGAACGGATTTAAAAGGACATTTTTAAAGGATTTCAGATAATTCATTGAACTTTTGCTATGAACAATAATCTTATTTACACTATTTAAAAGTTCATTAAGTAATAGCTTTTCAAAAATATTCGTCTCGTGCGATAGCACGTTATGAAGCTCAATTAAAACTTTTTTATTTTTTAGTGCTTTTGAAATGTATATAAATGCTGGAAGCTGAGCAAAATTCCAGTATTCTAATAATACAATATCACTTGATATTTCTTTTGTAACTTTTTTCCAATTGAGAGGATTATACAAATCAAGAATAACTTTTTCAACAAGATTTTCAGGCTTTTCAAAGTTTGCTTTATATGTTTTAGTCTTTATAAAAGGTGGATAAAATCTCTTATAATTTATAATTTCAATTTTTTCAAAATAGTTTTTTAAAGCGTAAATGAGTTTTATTGAAAAATAAGATATTCCAATAACGGGAGGGAGTGTAGTTATAATTGTAACATTTTTCATTTAAAAGTTTGCTCTTATTGTAAAATATGGTAAAAATGGGATTTGATAAATTTCTCGCTTTAGAGGTGGATTTTTGTTATAATCGTAAAAACTCAAAAACAAATTCTTAAAGTTGAAAACATTTATAACTCCAAGACCATAATTCAAAGACTTATACTTTCCTTCATAATAAATATCAACGCGCTTATAACTTGGAAGTGTTAATAAATTTCTTGGACTATAAACTTCATACCAAAAAGGAAATTCAAGACTTCCATCAGGAAAAACACTTGATACTAAATATCTTGATATAATATCTGTATAAGGGGAGCCGCTTGCATAAGTTAATTTTAGTCCAATTTCACCATTAAACAAATTCGTTCTTAATGTAAAATTGAAAACATGTCTCTTATCGAAACTCGTTCTATGCCATAATGTTTCGCCTTCCAACTTATCATAAGAAAAAGAAAGAGTATATGATATTTCTAAGTTTTTGTTTTCAAACCAAATATCAAAGCCATAAGATAAAGCTTTCCCATTTTTCAAAAGTTCCTTATCTATATTAGTTATGTCTGTTCTTTCAGGATTTATTTCAACTGTATTTAAATAAGGCTTTAAGAATACGACAAACTCAAAATTTCCAAATTTTGGAATTCCTTCAATTCCAAAAATTATATGTGGTGTTTTAACAGGTTTGACATTTTCAAATGTCGGTGCCCAAAAATAAAATGAGGATATTTGCAAGTTATTATTTGTAAATCCAATAGCATACTGATTATATAAACCTATTGCAGATTTAATTGATAATTGTTCTTTTAGAAAATATTTCAATTGAGTTCTTGGTTCAATTGAGAAATCTTCTTTAAAATAATATCCACTAAGCTTATAGTAATTTAACCTTGTTCCAATATTTAACATAAAATTCTTATAATCTCTCTTCAATTCTAAAAATAAGGAACTTATAAAAGGAGTTCCACTTCGGTCAATTTTTATACCAAATATATTACTTCTATAATAACCAGTTATATATGCTAAATCAAATCCAGAACTTATGTTCCAATCACTAGCTATATACTCAAAGTTTAACCTCATCGAGAGGATGCTAAATTCATTTTTTATGTTGAAAGTCTTTGAAAATAATCCAAAATCTATAAAATTTTGAGTATATGTTAGATAGCTATTTAGTAAGTAATTACTCCAAAATGTTTTATAATTAATCCCAATTCCTCTATTTCCCCAATTAGAACTTACAATATCTGAAAATCTTAAATTGTCTTGACTATTTATAAAAGAGAAACTAAGGTTTGTAATTTCTGAAAAATTATATGAAAATTTACCAATAATATCAAAGAAACTATATGGTATATCAAAATTAAAAATTTTTGCAAACTCTTGAATATAAGTTCTTCTAAAACTTACAACAAAACTACTATAATTGCTAAATGGGCCTTCAAACAAAAGTTTTGTAGTAATAGGACTAATGGCTACAAGGTTTTTATATTCCTTATAACTTCCTTCTCTAATTTTTGCATCAATTATAGAACCTGTTGCATTTCCATATTTAGCACTATAACCACCTTTGAGAAACTGAAATGAACTTAACAAATCCAAATCAAATATAGAAATAAAGCTTCCTAAATGATACGGATTATATAAAAACATACCATCAAGTATGGTTAAATTTTCAAAAGGTGCAGAACCCCTTACAGAAAACCTTCCAGAAAAATCATTTGCAAACACTACTCCACTTTGAACTTGTATAACTCTCATTAAATCCTTTTCAAAAGGGCTTGGTAATGTTTTATACTTTTGGACATCTTGAATTGTATTTATAGAAAAATCCTTTCTGAATGTTTCTCTTTTAGCACTTATAACAATTTCATTAAGTTTAACCCCAACAGGCTTTAAGTAAATTTTTAATTGAACATTTCCTTTCAATTCAATTTCCTTATTATACTCTTCATAACCAAGTGCTGAGATTTTTAATTGATATTTGCCTTCTTTTAGTTTTATTTGAAAAAATCCCTTTTCATCGCAATATAGACCTATATTATTAATTTCAACAGCACAATAAGAAACTCCTTCTCTTGTTATTTCATCTACAACTATTCCGCTTAATACTTGACTAATTATAATATAGTTCAATTTTTTCTAATTTCAAAATTTTTTAATTCTACTTTATCAAATCCCTTGTTGTTAAACTTAAATTGAGTTGTATCTGCAACAATAACAACTGCGTAATTCTCAGGTAAGTACTTTTTAGCAGCTTCATTCACTTCTTCCAAACTCAGATTTTTAATCTCTTCTATATCCTTAATCCAATAATCATATGGTAAATTCCACAATTTAGCATTATAAACAATATCTGCAACTTGTGAATACGTTTGACCTTGCCTTGCTATTGAACCCTCGTAATAACTTTTTGCAGCATCTAATTCCTCTTTACTAAAACCTTCAATTATTGATTTTTTTATTTCATCTATTAATAGTTCTATTGCATGATTAGCACTTTCAACTTTTGTAGCAAAAGCTGCTATAAAAGCACCATCATACACCTTGTTATCTCTTCGAAAACCACTTTCAAAATAACTATACGCCCAATATGCATAGCCATATTTAACTCTTATAGTCTTAACTATCCTTGATGAAAAACCTGAACCTCCAAGTATATAATTTGCTACTCTAAATTTGTTAAAATCAATATTGTTTCTTGAAATTCCTTTTCCAGCAAGAAAGACAAATGCTTGATTTATACCAGGAAAGTGATATATATATACTTCTCTATTACTTGGATATGAAATGTCACTAATTTGCTCTCTCTTTAATTCTCTCATTTCCCATTTGGATAAAAATTTCTCAACAAGAGATATGGATTTTTTTGGATCTAAGTTAGAAACAACTATTAATATTGCATTATTCGGTATATAATATTTTTTATAAAATTCTAAAACATCTTCACGAGTTATATTGTTTAAAGATTCCTCATATCCTTCAGGTGGATGAGAAAGTGGATGAT
>JBDRXT010000104.1:0-4042 GCA_039803045.1 Caldifarciminota bacterium | reverse complement strand
ATAAAGGATTTAAAAGTAAGAGAAGAGATTAAAAGTAGATTGCTAAAAGGTATAACTATGGAAATTCAAGCACCATCGCTTGAAACAAGATATCAAATTCTAAAATTAAAAGCAAACGAAGAAGGTTTGAAAATTGAAGATGAGTTTTTATGGGAAATAGCAAAAGAAAATATTATTAGTGTAAGGGAGATTGAAGGTATTATCGCAAGAATTTCAGCATACTATAACTTTTCAGATAATATGAATTATAAAGCTTTTAAAAACATTGTGATAGACTTGATTTCAAACAAAAAACAGTATGATATTTCAAAAATTATTCAAGTTGTTTGTGAAAAGTTAAAAATTGACGAAAATAATCTAAAAAGCCGCCTAAAAGTCAAGAAACTGCTATATGCAAGATATGTTGTAGTTTATATAGCTAGAGAAAAATTTAATATACCATATACAAAAATTGCAAGAGCATTAAATAGAGATCATAGCACTATTATAAACGCTTATAAGAAATCAAGAAAGTTAATATTGAAGGATAGGGATTTTCAGAAAATTTTAGAGAAAATTGAAAGGGAATTATGATGAAAATTGGACTTCATAAGTTTTTGGAACAAGCTCATAAATTTAAAAATTTAAATCTTGGAATTTTAACTCATTCTTCAGCTATTGATTGGGATTACGAGTATAGCTTAACTAAAATCTTAAAAGCGGGTCTTAAAATAAAGCGCATTTTTACTCCAGAGCATGGTTTTTTTGGAGTATATCAATATGGAGAAGAAGTAAATGAGAATAGAATTTTTGAAATTGAAACAATTTCACTTTATGGTAAAGATTTTAATTCCCTAATTCCAAAAGATAATCAAATTGAGGATTTAGATGGAATTATCTTTGATATTGTGGATATTGGAGCAAGGTTTTATACTTATGTTTGGAGTTGTGCACTTTTTCTAAAGAAAGCTGGAAGAATGAACAAAAAAATTATAATTCTTGATAGACCAAACCCTATAAATGGCGTAGATATAGAAGGTCCAACAAATGAAATTACATCATTCGTTGGATTGTATAAAATTCCAATAAGACATGGAAAAACTTATGGAGAAATTCTAAAAATGGTTTCAGAGATAGAGAACATTGAGATTATTCTATATGAAGTTGAAAATTGGGATAGAAGTAAATATATTGATGAGATTGGTTTTCCATTCATAATGCCATCACCTAATATACCAGATATTAAAACCGCTATTGTTTATCCAGGTATGTGCTTATTAGAAGGAACAAACATTTCAGAGGGTAGGGGAACTACAAGACCTTTTGAAATTTTTGGAGCAGATTTTATAGATCCATTTTATATGAAAAATTTTTTAGAAATTGAAGGAGCAATTTTAAGACCAATTTATTTTAAACCAAATTTTGATAAATATAAGGATAAAGTTTGTGGTGGCTTTTTCTTGCATGTTGTTAATAGAAGGAAATTTAAGCCTGTTGAAAGCGCTGTCAAAATTTTAGAAACCATTAAAAAATTATATCCAGATAAATTTAAATTTAGAGAACCACCTTATGAATTTGAAGAAAACATTATGCCAATAGATTTGCTTTGGGGAAGTAGTAGTTTAAGAGAATATTTATCAAAGCTTTAAAATTTTCAATATGAGAATCCTAAATATATTTAAGAGAGTTCCAGATACATATGCTGAAATTAATTTAAATAGTGATTTTTCTGATATAAACAAAGATGGTTTGAGCTATGTAATTGATCCTTATGGAGAATACGGTATGGAAACTGCATTAAGAATGAAGGATAATAATAGTTCAATAGAATTAAATGTTTTAACAATTGGTCCTGAAAATAGTACTGAGCTCTTAAGAAACGCCTTAGCTCTTGGTTTTGATAATAGTTATTTGATTAAATACGATAATTATGATAAATTATCGCCTTTAGTACTTTCAAAATTGTACTTAAGCTTTATACAAAAATTCGGACCTTTTGATATTATCTTTGTTCCAAAAGTTGATATTGATACAAATTTTTCATCAATATGTGGATATTTAGCTGGTTTTCTGAATATGAATTTTCTAACAAATATTTCAAGTGCATACTTAGATGGAGAATTTATAATAATTGAGAGAGAAACAGATATAGGAAAAGAAAAAATAAGGATGAGGCTTCCTGTTATTCTAAGTCACGATAAAGCTCCATATGAGATAAGATTAGCTAATCTAAAGGGCATTATGGCTTCTAAGAAAAAACCAATTCATATTATTAATATAGATGAACTAAACGTAAGTTTAGAAAATCATATCAAAAGAGGAAAATTAAAGCTTCCACCACAAAGGGCAAGCGTTAAGTTTTTAAGTAGTGTAGATGAGTTAATAAAGGTTTTAAAGGAGGAAATAAAAATATGAAATGTATTGTTTATTTTGAAACATTACTTGGTGAAATTAGAGAATTTAGTTTATCAGCTCTTGAATTTTCAAAACTTTTCTGTGATGAAATATATGGTTTTATAGTAAATTCTGATAAGGCAAAAAATTACGTAAAAAAGTTATATGTTTTAGAAACAAAAAATGAATTTTCTAGAACTATAGCTCAAGAAATATATAAAATTGTTAAAAGCGAGGATATTAAATACATATTCTTTGCATCTACTAACAAAGGTAAAGAAATTTTTAGCTTTCTTGCTGGAATTTCTAATGGTTTGATTTTAGAAGATGTTGAAGGATACGAAAACGGTTATTTTATAAAAGCAATATACTCAAATAAAGTTTATGCACAATATCAAGTAGAATTTAATGGATTGAAAATTATCGGAGTAAAACCGAAGAGTTATAAATTAGCTGAACCTATAAATTCAAATACAGAAATTGTAGAAATAAAGCTTGATAATGCAAACAATGAATTTGAAATTTTAGAAATTAAACAAAAAGATAATAAGGAAGTAGATGTAACTGAGGCAGATATTGTAGTCTCAGGCGGTAGAGGACTCTCAAGTGCAGAAAATTATCACAAGTTATTAAGGGAATTAATTGAAGTATTAAAAGAAAAAACTGGACTTAAAGTTGCATTAGGGGCAAGTCAAGCTGTTGTAGATGCAGGCTGGATAGATCATTCTCATCAAGTAGGACAAACTGGAAAAACTGTATCACCTTTAATATATTTTGCTTTTGGTATATCAGGAGCAACTCAACACATAGCAGGTATGAGAACTTCAAAATACATTATAGCAGTTAATAAGGATGAAGAAGCACCAATTTTTAAAGTTGCTGATTATGGAATAGTCGGTGATGTTAATAAAATAATTCCTGAGCTTATTGAAAAGTTAAAAAAAGTGCTTTAAAATTTTGAGGTATGTTTAACTTTATTTTGATCGCGCATGTATGGCAAAAGGCAAGTGAGAGCTCTCAAGAATTAGAAAAGAGAGCTTCTGATTTCCCTGTATATTCAATAAACTCCAAATCTCAAAATCCAACTATACAAGCCTGGTATCCAATATTTAGCGAAAACTTTGAGAGTGTAAATCCTCCAGCTCTTCCACAAGGTTGGTTAGCAATTGATGGAAATAATGATAATCTTACTTGGGCAACATATCCTGCTGGTACTTGTGCTGGATCTGTAAGCTTTCCCTCAAAATTTGCCTGTTATAGTGATGATGATGCAGGCAGTAATTCTCCTGCAACTACTGAAATATTAAGAACCCCAAAGATTGGAATACCTTCTGGTGCAACAGCTTATAGAGTAAGATTTGATTATGACTTTGATAATTATTCACCTGCTCCTGTCGAAACATTTTATGTAAATCTTGTTTATTGGTCTGGAAATAATAATCCCAATACTGTAAGAATACTTCAAGTTTTTGGTGCAGATTCAATAGATAAAACTTTCACATACGATATAACGCCATTTATAACAGGTTCCAATGACACAATTTATCTTGAATTTGTGTACAACGATGCTGGAGATTGGGGATGGGCAGTGGGTATAGACAATGTTGTTGTTGAGGGTGATTATACACTTAATAACGATCTTTCAATAATGGGTATAAATGTTGAACTT
>JBDRXT010000103.1:0-4195 GCA_039803045.1 Caldifarciminota bacterium | reverse complement strand
ATAATCTAACAAGGAAAGATAGCCATGGAGTGTCAAGATGGATGGAAGAAGAAAGTCTTACACATGTGTAGTATGCGGGAGGGCTTTTTCCAGGGGGGAAGTGATTCTAAATGAAGCTGTAAGAGAAGAAGTAGCAAAGGAGATTGCCAGAGACTATCCGAACTGGACTGCGGAAGGTTTTATATGTAAGTCTGACCTAACGAAATACCAAGTGAGGTACTTCCATTCTTTGATTGAGTCAGAAAAAGGGGAGATCACTGCCCTTGAGAAAGAGGTATTACGTAGCATTCAAGAGCATGAAGTACTTGCCAAAAACATCCAAGCGGGATTCGAACAAAATAAGTCCTTTTGGATCGGAATGAACTCAATTGTTTTGATTTGGCACCCCCCTGACCCTTATCCCTTTATCCTATTAAACCTTATATTGTCATGCCTAGCAGCAATTCAGGCTCCTATCATAATGATGAGTCAAAAACGTCAAGAGGAAAAGGATCGCCTTCGTTCACAACATGACTACCAGATAAACCTCAAGGCCGAGCTTGAGATAAGGCATCTTCATGAGAAGACCGACCATCTTTTAAACTAATAGAAAGTTTGATATAATACAATGACTATGAATGAGTTGATAAAAGAAGCTAAAAAAACTTTAAAAGTTTCTGGTTTGGTAGCTACTAAATACAAAGATAAATCTCGAAAGATGTTTTTATTTGTTAATGAAATGCTATCTTCAAGAGATGATATTTTCCAACTTATAGGCGGAAATCCTCTACAAATAATGTATGATAAACATAAACATCATGTCCAGATTATGTCAACGATATTTATGTATTCACTTTATGTTCTTTTAGTAAAGGAGTTCATATGGAATTATAAGGTATACAGGAACTACGGTTTTTCTAAGGATTATTTTTCCTTAGAGCTAGAAACTTGGATTATGGCAATAAAGAAGTACATCTCAGTAACCTTTCAGACTGAGTTGATAAGAGTGTATGAATGGTTGTTAAGTAAACAAACAGAGATGATGAAAATTTCAAGAGAGGTAAAAATTTTTGGCATAAATGTAAAAGATAAGTGGAGAGATTATAAAGCTAAGTTTCTAACCGCTATTTTAACGGGAGATGACGAAAAAGCCTTATATTTGGCTAAAGAGTTTACGCGTGTATCAGGAGATATAGCTACCTTTTATACTGAAATTGTTCAGCCTGTAATGTATGAAATAGGATCATTGTGGGAAAGTGGAAAAATATCAGTTTCAGAAGAGCATTTGGCTACTTCTATTGTTTCTAAGGTATTAGCTAACTTGTACGAAGAAATAAAAATATACGAAGCAAAGAGAAAATACAAGGCAGTGGTTACAGCAGCACCTAACGAGTATCATGAGCTGGGAGCTAGAATGATGGCAGATCTTTTAGAGGCTGAAGGATGGGAAGTTTACTACTTAGGAGCCAATGTTCCCGAGAAAAAAGTAATATCTATGGTAAAAAAAAGTAAAACCTAAACTACTGTGTATTTCGGTTACCATGGGTTATAATTTAGAAAGGGCAGCAAAGATAATAAAAAATGTTAAAAAAGTTAAAAAAACTCCAAAAGTTTTTTGTGGGAGGACTTGCCTTTAACATTAACCCAAATCTTTATAAAAAGATAGGAGCAGATCTTTGGGCTAAAGATGTAAGGCAAGCTCTAAAGATAATAAAAAGATATTTTTAGCTCTAAAACCTAACTTTAAGATAAGAATAAGAATTAGGTATGGAAATAAAACAAATATTCAAAGATCGTGTTAATACTATAGTTGATTTGTTAAACAAATTTACCAACTTTATTCTTATTTTGACTAACCAAAACTTAGACATAATAGACTACACAGATGGTCTAACCAAGGTATACGAAATTGATAAGAATCTAAGAGGTTTAAATTTAAAATCTTTAGTAGTTAATGATTCAGAGTTTGTTAACTTTCTGGAGGATGTAAATAAAGTTTTTATTATTCTAAGAAGTAAAGAAGATATAGAACTAGCTTTTCAAGGATTTGTGATTAAAGTTAGAGAATATTACTTATTTCTCTTAGAGTATCGCAGGTTTACATACAATGAGCTTATTGTTAAACTTTCTAAATTAAACGAAGAGATTGTTAACAAAACTAGAGAACTCGCAAAGCGAAACAGAGAGTTATATGAAGCTTTTTTAAAAATCAAAAAACTTGAGGAAAAGGATGTTTTAACTGGTATCTTAAATCGTAGAGCCTTTGTGAGAGTAATCGTAAAAGAGATTAAGAGAGCTAAGAGATATAAGTTACCTCTAAGCTTAGCAATCTTAGATATAGATAATTTTAAACTTATAAATGATACCTATGGACATGAAGCCGGAGACGAGGTTCTTAGGAAAATATGCAGAGTAGTAGAAAAAAATACAAGAGAACATGATATATTTGCAAGGTTTGGGGGAGAGGAATTTGTATTACTTTTTCCTCATACAAATCCAGATGAAGCATATTTAGCTTCAGAAAGACTGAGACTAAAGATTGCTAAGTTAAAATTTAAGAGAATTTCTCATTGTGTTACCGTAAGCTTCGGAATTACAACTTTAAAGGAAGAGGATAACTTAAAAACTTTTATTAAAAGAGCAGATGAAGCTCTTTATGAAGCTAAACAATCAGGGAAAAACAGAAGTGTTATAAAAACTTGATTTACTGTATTTTTTAAACTTTTAAGTTCTCTTTTTATTTTCTTCCCAAATTCTGTGACCTTTCCAATCTTCTTATATCTTTCTTTTAAATTTCTCGTATTGGTTTTGATTTTGTATAGTTGATAGACTGTATAGTTTTTAGGGATTTTTATCCCTCTTTTCTCAGAATTGAGAACAAGAGAAATTATGAAAAATTAAGATAAGGTAAAATCTCCTCCTGAGAGCTTACACAACAAAAACCCAAAACTACTCCCAAAAGAGAGATTCTTTGCAAGAAGACAGAAGATTTGGGGAACGGCTTTTATGAAAGGTCTATTATGGATTATGTCCTGGGCAATATTTAGCAGAGAAGGTGCTATATTTGGTGATTAAGAAGACCAATGAGAGGTATGAGGAGAGAACAAAAAAGAATTTTTAAGAGATAATCGAAGGATTAAGGTTTGATACAAACTTAGAAAAAATTTATACATAAAAAACTTGACACTATCTAAAAGATCACAAAATCTTTTAGTTACTATTTAATAGGTTATATTTTAAAACGGTAGTATATTAAAAATTTGTGTATGACGAAAAGGGATTTAAAGAACTGCTTTCAGGAGGGAGGAACCATGGAGGAAAAGTTCTACACAATTCTAATGGAAATTGTATAACATCCTGACAAAAGGCAAAGGCTTATGGATTTGATCACCCAGAAGATTTCAGAGGAGATGAAAAATTTTTAGAAACAATTTTCTTATTTGAAAGAGAACTTTTTGTAAGGAAAAAAGATGTAGGAAGAGGTCTGGTGAGGTAGTGTATGCGGTGATGGGTATAAGTGAAGAGGGTTACAAGGAGATATTAAGTTTTTGTGTATAGCGAGTTTGAGGAGAGTAAGAAAAAGGAAATAGAGAGGCGAGTGAGGAAGAGTTTTTAAGGGGAATTGAGGGATTTAAGAGGAGGTGGACGAGAGTTTATCCTGATGTGGTAAGGAGCTGGGAGGAAAGGATAGAGGAATTGATAAGTTATTTGAAGTATCCTTAGGAGTTGAGGGTTATGATTTATACTACGAATGTGCTTGAGAGATTTTTTAGGAAGTGAGGAGATGTAGCAAGGTGATAGAGGTATTTTCTGGTCAAGTTTCAGCGGAGAAGGTGATGTACTCAGTGATTGAAGAGATGAATGGAAGATACAAGGAGAGGCGGATTAAGAATTTTGAAGGAAATAATTGAGAATTTGAGGGCTTTCAGGAGGGAGAGATACAGAGATAAGGGAATTATAATTAATACAAATTTAGAACAATTTCATAAAAAAACTTGACACTACCTAATCTTCTGTTATTTCTTCTACTCTTAAATCTTCATCACTTGATATACCATCCCAGATAAAGAATCTTTCCCAATCACTTGTAGGGGAGCCATATTTGGTTTCATATCCATCTGAGGCTACAGGTATTTGAGAGTATACATAAAATTGGGGGATATCTTGCATTTTTATTTTTTTGGTCCTTATAGGCATCCTTAGCAGTCTCGTCTGC
>JBDRXT010000102.1:0-4299 GCA_039803045.1 Caldifarciminota bacterium | reverse complement strand
TAATTGGATAAGTTCTCAAAAAAGACAAAAGAACATATACACTTATTATATTAAATTACAAAGAGCAACACTAATCTCTTCTGGAACGAGAGTTTTAGTAAGAGGTATTCCAGATGGTAATGTAATTGATGTAAAATTAACATCAGAAGGTGTTATAGCAAAAATTGGTCTTAAAGAATTTAGATTAAGAAATGATGCATATGCTAGAATTATAAGTCCATCAGCACTTGGAACAAGATTAATAGATATCGAACCTGGTAAAGGCGATTTCTTAAAATTAAACGATACAATATTGGGTTATGATTCACCTACTTTCGATCAAGCCTTTTCAATAGCGCTTGATTTATATTCCAAAATTGATTCTATTTTAAATAACACGAATACCCTGATAAAAAATGCAAATTATCAAGTTGAAAACATCTCAAAAGAACTAAATAGCTCATTAAATAACTTGAATAAATTCGTTTTTGAATTAAGAAATATACTAAATTATCAAAGTCAAAACTTGGATAATATTTCAAATAACGTAAATTCTCTTTTAAGTTCAAGCCAGGTCACTATTAAATCTTTAGATAATTTAATTTCTAAAATTAACTCTGAAATTGATAGTCTTAGATATAGAGGAACGATTGGAAAGTTAACAAAAGACGACTCATTATACTTGGAAATCAAAAAATCAATCGTTAAGCTTCAAGAACTTGTTGATGATTTAAAGAAAAATCCAAGTAAGTACATAAATGTGAAGTTATTTTGAGATTTTGAGCATTCAAATTTATTTCTATTGAGAATATTCAATAGCAAAATTATTCGTTTCCCAAACTATAACCTTTTCCAATTTAGGATATTTTCTTTTAATTTCTTCGTAGAAATATTTTGCTAAGTTTTCACAAGTAGGATTAAACTTGTAAGTCTTATTTAAGAACTTCCTATTTGGAACTATGCTCCTCAAAAATTTTTCTATTTCTAAGAAATCATAAGTAATTTCTTCATCGTTTAATTGTTCAGATTTTATATGAACTTCAAGCACATAATTATGTCCATGAATTTCTTCTGGTTTACCCTTATAACTTTTGAGAAAATGTGCAGCAGAAAACTCAACTTTTACTATTAGCTTATACATCTTGAAATTTTAAACTTAATTCGTTAAAACAAGCTATTTGCCTTAAAATTTCAATATTTATGAAAAGTTTTCTCTTAGAGATTGGAACAGAAGAATTACCTGCTCTTGAAATTGAAAATATAGTTTCTCAATTCAGAGATAACATATTGACTTTGTTAAAGGAAAACGGTTTCGAGTTTTCAGATTATAAAACATTTTCAACACCAAGAAGATTTTCAATTTTAATATACAACTTATCAGAGAGAGGAGAAGATAAAGTTATTGAAAAAATTGGACCACCATATGAATTAGCGTTTAGGGAAAATGAACCTACTGAAATTGCTATAAAGTTTGCTAAATCAATAAATGTAAATATTAGTGATTTATATAAAGTTGAGAAAAACGGAAAGTTCTACGTTGCAGGAAAACAAATATTAAAAGGAAAAAGTTTAAAAGAAATTATTAGTGAAAATTTTGAAAAGATTCTTAGGAACATTAATATCAAAAAGAGTATGTTTTGGCTTGAGGACAAAAGCTTTAAATTTTCAAGACCAATTAGATGGATTTTATGCATTTACGGAAATGAAACTATTGAATTTTCATTTTTGAACTTAAAAAGCTCAAATTATACCTATGCTCACAGAATTTTATCAAAGGGAAAAATAACTATTGAAAATGCTGAGGATTATGAAAGATTATTAGAAGAAAATTTTGTAATAGCAGATAGCCAAAAACGATATAATTTAATTTTGGAAAACATTAAAAATCTTGACTATGAAGCATATTTTGACGAGAATTTATACAAGAAAATAAATGGACTTGTTGAATATCCATTTTTGGCTTTATGCGAATTTGAAGAAGAGTATTTAAAACTTCCTGAAAAGATTATAATAACAGCTATGAAAGTTCATCAACAATATATTGCTCTATTCAAAAATAAAAAACTAACAAACAAATTTATTTCATTTTCTAATAATTACGTAAATGAGGGTATAAAAAAGAATTTTTCAAAAGTTTTGAAAGCAAGACTTGAAGATGCAAAGTTTTACTTTGATAGAGATATTGAAAAGTCCTTAAGTTCATATCTTCAAGACTTAAAAGATATTCAGTTTTTAGAAAATGCAGGAACCATATATGATAAAATTCAAAGAGTCTTAAAAATTTCAGTTTTTTTCCCAGAAATTAAAGTTAACAACAAGCTTTTAATTTCAAAATTTCCATTAGAAACACTAAAAATAGCTATCTGCTTTTATAAGATTGATTCTGCCTCAAGTATGATAAGGGATGG
Organism: Caldifarciminota bacterium; assembly: GCA_039803045.1. Taxonomy (GTDB): domain Bacteria; phylum Hydrothermota; class Hydrothermia; order LBFQ01; family DSFT01; genus DSFT01. The sequence goes on along the minus strand of JBDRXT010000102.1, from coordinate 1,912 downwards.
CAAAGAATTTACAGAACTTGAAGGTTATATATCAAGCGAATACGTAAAATACTTTCTGAGAAAAGATGATGTAAGGGAATTTTTATTTAGCATATTAGGAGAAAATCCTAATATAGATGAAATTGAATATATATCCAAGGTTATATATGACTGGACACTATTTGAAAAAACAAGAACTATTGAAGGCGTTGTACTTAGCATAATAGATAGAATTGATAGCATTATAGCGATATTATCAACAGGCTACAAAATAAAAGGAAATTTTGACCCACTTGGTTTGAAAAAAATTACATACGAACTATTTAGGGTAATTATAGAAAATGACGTTGATTTTAATCTGAAAACTATTGTTAAATTAGCTTGCGAAAATCTAAATAGAGAGCTAAACTTAAAAGATATCATTGATTTCTTATATCAAAGATTTGAAAATTATTTATTAGAGAAGTTGAATTTTGATCAAGATATTGTATATGCTGTAACTTATATTGGTTTGGATAATTTAAATGAGGTTTACAAGAGAGTTTTGTTTTTAAGTGAATTTAAAAAGTCTAATTTTGATAAATTCTCAGACATTATACTAGCTCAAAAAAGAGCATATAATATTATAAAAGACAAATCGCTTACACCCACTAATATTGTTAACGAAAGCCTATTTGAAAATTCTTATGAATTAAATCTTTATAGAGCAATAAGTGAATTTAAGCCCAAAATTGAAAAATACTTAATTGAAAGAAATTACAAAAATGCCCTGAAAATTTTAATAGAGCTGAAAAGTTATATTGATGATTTCTTCAACAATGTTTTCGTAATGGTAGATGATGAGAATTTAAGAAATAATAGACTTTTGTTAATTAACTTGGTAAAAGGTTTATATGATAAATTTGCTGACTTTTCACGAATTAATATTCAGGTTTAAAATTTCAAAATGTTAAATAGGGACTTTATTTTATGGTTTGATCAGATTTGCTCAAAAGATATTGCTTTAGTGGGTGGTAAAAACTCCTCAATTGGTGAAATGTATACCGCTCTCACTTCAAAGGGAATAAAAGTTCCATACGGTTTTGCTATTACTACAAAAGCTTATGACTATTTTTTAGAATATAACAGATTAAAAGATAGAATAGAAAAATTAGTCAAAAGTTTAAATAGGGACGATATAAGTGATTTAAAGAGGAAAGGCGAGATTATAAGAAGTTTGATAATCTCTGGTGATTATCCACTTGATCTAAGAGAATCTATAGATAATTCTTACAGGAAATTGTGTGAATTTTACCGCGAAGGAAATGTAGATGTTGCAATTAGAAGTTCAGCGACAAGCGAAGATCTACCAAGTTATTCATTTGCTGGACAACAAGATACATATTTGAATGTAAGGGGAATTGAAAATATATATTATTATGTAAAAAGATGTTTTGCCTCACTTTTTACAGATAGAGCTATTGCTTATAGAGAAGATCATGGATTTGATCATTTTGAAATAAAAATAAGTGTTGGGGTTCAAAAAATGGTTAGATCGGATTTGGCAAGTAGTGGTGTTATGTTTACATTACATACTGATTCGAGTTTTGAAGATGTTATAGTAATTGAAGCAATATACGGACTTGGTGAAACAATTGTAAAAAGATGGGCTTAAAAGAACACAAACAAGTATATGATGAAATATATGGAGGTACAAAATCTATAATTGTGAGGGCAAATGAAAGAAATAAATTTTGTTTAACTGATGAAGAGATTTTAAAGCTTGCAAGGTGGGGAATTTTAATTGAAGAGCATTATAAAAAACCTATGGATATTGAATGGGCAAAGGATGGATTAACAAATGAGATTTATATTGTTCAAGCAAGACCTGAAACAATTCACAAAGGTGAAAGAAAACAAAAGATAGAAATTTATGAATTAGAAGAAAGAAAAA
>JBDRXT010000101.1:0-4334 GCA_039803045.1 Caldifarciminota bacterium | reverse complement strand
TCTATCTCTTCCTTATAATGTAAGAAGCGAGGCGATGGGTGGAGTAGGTGTTAGTCTTACTGATAATGGTTCAATATTTGTAAATCCTGCATCTTTGGCAAGTATTAATCTTAGAAATGTTTATACTTCTGTTGGTTCTCTTTGGGGATTTACTAATTTTGCTATTGCTTATAATGCTCCTACAAAAAGGGGTAATTTATCATTCTTTAGCTCTGGTGTATATGTTGGAGGTATGGAAGGTTACGAAATTGACATAAATGGTAATATTACATCTATTGGGAATATAAATTATCTTGCTACTCAATTAGGATTTTTATACTCTAGATTCTTTACTGATAAGTTCTCATTTGGTATTGGTCCTAAGATTATATATGAGGGCTATGCTGGCTATTCAAATGCATATAGTTTTGCTATTGATGTTGGTACTTATTATATTACTGGTTTTCGTGATTTTGTTATAGCAGCATCAATCAGAAACTTTGGTTTTGATATGAAACCTTCTGGAACTTATATTAGATATATATATGAAGCAACACTTAAAGAAACAACAGCAACTTATACTGCTTATAGATTACCTGCCATATATAGTTTAGGTTTTTCAACTTCAATTCTTAAAAGTGCTTATGGTTCATTATTGGCAGCTTTCCAATTAGATCATCCTATAGATAATTTGGAAAGTTATAATCTTGGATTTGAGTATAATTTGCTAAATATTATATTTATAAGGATGGGGTATAAATTTTATGCTAATTCTGATGAGGCAGTTTCTGGAGCAAATGGTATAAACTTTGGAATTGGTGTAAAATACGGAAGATTTGGTTTAGATTATGGCTTATATAATAAAGGTATTCTTCCACCAATAAACCATTTAGGCTTATATTATACTTTTTAGGGAGGTGAAGTATGGTGAGATATTTTTTAATGCTTCTAATTTTTGGCTTGGCAAGTGCAGAATTAAATGTAGGTGATAAAGTAAGAGTTCCTTTAAATTTGTTTTCACTTACTTTTACTAAAGATTATATAGAAGCAAGTGATAGTGGTCTTGCCAGAGTTATATTAAAAAATGAATATGCTTATGTTCTTACCATGGATACTGTGGATATTCCATTGGTTGGTAGGACTTATATTATTCCTCCAGATACTTCTCTAAAGACAGCTCATATTATAGATACTATTATAAAAGAAGTTGTACCTGCTGTTCAAAGCTTCTTTGGAAATATAAATTACTTAGATTCTGATAATGATCCAAGAATTTTTATTGTCTTAGCTGGTATTTTTGTAAGTGATGGAATTAAGTTGGTAAGTACAGGAGATATTGTTGGATATTTTGATCCTTACTATTCTAAAAGAACTAATTATGAAAGACATGAATTTTTTATACTCAATTGTGCTAGTTTGCTTACAAATAATAATTGCTCAAGAGTTCCAAATAAAATAAGTCTTAGGAAAACACTATACTATTTATATACACAATACGCTCTTTATTCTATAAAGGGAGATTTAGAAGATCCATTTGCATTATCTCAAGCCTCATTCTATTTAGCAAGTAAAATTGATACATTTTCAACAGATACGTTTGCATATGGATTTCAAAACAAGTCTAATATAGTCTATGTTTTGAATGATGAATTGAATGCTGCTGTTAAGTATTACTTTGCTCCAAATTTTATCAAGCCTTATGTATCTCAAGTCGCTTTAAGTTATACACTTGATGATGTAAGTGCACAAAATACTTATTTCTTTTTCTTAAACTTAGAAGAGAAGTATGGATTTAATAATCTAAAGCAAATGATATTAAACACTTCTAAAAAGTTTTATGAACAATTTCATCCTGATACTCTAAAAGCTCTTATTATAAATACCCATTTAAAAAACCTCTTAAATTCTAAGGGTTTTGGTTATGACTATCAAAATTATAATAAAGAAATTTATCCTTGGACTGGAACAAATAGTATATATAATGCTTTGAGGCCAGATGTAAGATGGTTCACACAACCAGTATTAAGTTCAATAGGTTTTGTAGCAAGATCTCCCGCTGTAGTAGGAAAACCTTTTATTTTTAATTGGACAGATAGTTCAAATATAAAAGTATTCAAAATTGATACGATAGACAAGACAATATCGGAACTTCCATATAATGTCTATAGACTTTTAATTAGTGACAGTTTGAAAAGAAATAGGGAAAGATTATTCTTCATAAACCTTGACAATAAGAATGTTAATATTATTTATTATAATGGTGATACAATAGGCCCAACATATGATACATTTTTTGTTAATTGGAACAGATTTTCGCTTAATACGTTTGAAATTTATCTAAAGAGTAAAAATTCAATAGCTCTTGATGTAGCTAAGTTTAATAAAATCCTTCTTAAAGTAGAAACTCCTTCACCGAATTATTCTCCGATTATTGAAATGAACTTAAAGGAGCTTATAGACACAAATTATTATTACTATGCTAAAATTATAGTTCCAAAATTAGAAAGTGGGACTTACAAATTTAGTGTTTTTGATGCAAGGGATAGCTTTGATAACTTTATGGTTAACAAGCCAAGTTATAGTGTAATTGTTAATTATCTAAATCCACAAACTCTTTCAATTTTTTATGATGGAGAGATAATGATAAAAAATTTAGATAACAAAGTGAATCTTGTTTTAATTTCAAAATTAGGCAATAGTTATAATGTAAATTCTTCTTCCGACTTTCCTGCTTATATTTACATAAAGTCTTCAAAACCAGAAAATGTAATATACTATAACAATAAACCAGTTGAAACTTACTACGATAATGGCTATGTATATGCTTTATATCAGGGTGACGGATTTTATACTCTCAGTTCTGGCAAGCCAATTGTAAACTTCAAATATTATTTAAAAGGTAATCTCTTATTTATAAATAGTCCAGTTACAAGTCCAATCTCTATAAGAATTTATGATGTTTCCGGAAAGAAAGTTTATGAAATGAATAAAGTGATATCTGAGGGTTATAATTTTATACCACTTAATTTAAAATCAGGTGTTTATATATTTAAGATGAAATATGAAAATAAGGATTATGAATTTAAGGGAATTATAAGGAGGTAGACTATGAGAAGATTATGGTTAATAGCTTTAGTTATTTTAACATTTTCCTGCTCTAAGACTACAAAAGCTCAAGAGCCTATTACTTATGAAGATATTATTAATTCTGCATGGGAAGAATATGGTAATTTTAGATTTGCTAATGCAAGAAATTTGTTCTCTCAGATATTATCAATAAACAGTAAGGACTTGGAAGCTTACTATGGATATTCTCTTTCAAGTGCATCAATTAGCCTTTATGATGATGCTTTTTCCTCTGCTTCCATAGGGGTATTTGTTAGTTCAATCCCTGTTGCAAAAGCTGTAAAGGAAATTATTATTAATACTATACCCGATACAGTTGTTATTAAAAGAGAAAAAATTGGACCAGATAGCGTTATTTCAGGATATTACTATATTTCAATTTCTGATACTCCTATTTTGGAATTTCCTAAAATTTTCTTAAATAAGAAGCCAATGGATGTTTATTCATTTACAAAAGATAAAATTATTGCTCCTTTCACTATTGTTAAGGATGCTTCTGGTCAAATTAAAGATATCACTTTACCACAAGTAAACGATACAATTCAATACTTGTTAACTTATGCTATTGCTAAGGATTTGGATGTATTACTTTGGAATGATGTTGTTTTGGCAGGTGGAACTGGTTATTTAGCTGGACAGTTAGATCAAGCTATTATTTATGGATATTTAGCGTATTATACAAATCCTGTGGGTAATTTAAATCCAAGAATTAGGAAAAAATTTACACTTGATCAAAATCTTTATAATTTAGCCCGAATTCTTTATGATAAAGAGATGTATTTTAACTTAGTAGAAATTCTTCATATTTATTATAATAACTGGCCATATCCAAGCTGGGGTAATGATTTAAAATATGATATTAAATGGGTCTTAAATAACACAACTGAGATAAAAACAAGGTTTTATGATTTCTTAGCAAACCAACCATAAGGAGGTTAGAAAGATGATGGAGCTTGTGATCATATCTCACCTTGCCCTCATAAAGGGGGCACAAGTTGCTGGTAAAGCGCAAATTTCGTCCCATCTCCTAAGTAGAATGGGTAAGATTGATTATAGCTTATCTTCTCCTAAATACTATAATCCTTCTATATTTTTGTTCAACGATATATATACTGATAGCTCTGTAAATCAATATGGGTTATTATCTACACTTCATAAGCCACTATATGCCTCTGCTAACGGAGATACGATTTTATATTGCTTTAGAAGAGTTGATCCTGAACCTGGTT
>JBDRXT010000100.1:0-4357 GCA_039803045.1 Caldifarciminota bacterium | reverse complement strand
TTTAAAAGAAAATTCCTTTAAGATTAAATTAATGGGATACATGAGATAATATGAAATTGTTATTATTCTTGAGAATAGTTTCAAGACAGATTCTGGTTTTGCTCTTGCAATAATTCTTGGAACGTATTCTGAAACTATAACAAAAACTAATGTAGAAATTATTCCACTTATAATAGCAGAAATACTTTCTGGTAAAAATGTTTTGAAAAAATTGAAGTTCAATATAGCATAAGATATTGCGAGTAAGTTAACTCCAAGCAGGATTGTAAATAAAATACCTGCTGGATTTTCAATATAAAACTTCTTCTTAGTAATCTTATAAATATTTGGATATGATAGTGAAAGATATGCTATCTCAAAAGCAACGAAACTAAAGCCTAAAACAAGAATAATTATTGAAAGAACAATATAAGCAATCATCTCTTTATTAGAACTCTTAACTTTGCACTCCTTGATCTTGGATTTTTGAGAATTTCTTCTTTTGATGGTTTTATAGGCTTTTTAAAGAGGGGTTTAAAAAATATAGATTTTGAAAATTCTTTTACAACTCTATCTTCTATAGAGTGATATGATATTACTAAAAGTTTACCATTGGGTTTTAAGCATTTGTGAGCATTTAATATCCCTTTTCTTAGATTATTTATTTCATCATTTATGTAAATTCTAAATGCTTGGAAAACTCTTTTAAGCATTTTATCTTGTTTTGTTTTCAAGGAGCACATTTTTACGATATTGCTAAGTTCTTTCGTTGTTCTTATTGGTTTGTTTTTTAGTATCATTTTTGAAATTTTATAGGGTTTTTTAATATCACCGTAATTTCTTAAAATGTTTGAAATTTCTTCCTCTCTTAGGCTTTCAAGAACTAAATAAAGGGGTTTTCCCTCTCGTGGATCAAAGCGCATATCTAAGATTTCATCACTTTTATAGCTAAATCCCAGACCTGATTTTTCAATTAAAAATGACGATAACCCAAGATCAAATAAAACAATATCACATTTATTTAACAAGTTTAGTTTATCAATAACTTTTCTCATGTTCTCATAACCTATATTAAATAAATAAATGTTTTTGAGATGCTTGAATTCCTCTTTTACAATCTCGTATGTTTGTGGATTTTTTTCAAATCCAATAATAATTCCACTCTTTACAATTTCGCAAAACTTTCTTGAATGTCCTCCAAAACCAAAAGTTGCATCTATAACTATACTATCTTCCCTAATTCCTGAAAATTCAAGAACTTCTTTTAACATAACTGGTATATGCATTAGATTAGCTTATCAGATTTATATCCTAAATGTTCATAAGCTAACTTCGTTGCAACTCTTCCTCTAATTGTTCTATCTAATAAACCAGCTCTAATTAAATAAGGTTCGTATATCTCCTCAATAGTTCCAATGTCTTCATTTACTGCTAAGCTAATAGTTTTTATACCAACAGGTCCCCCCTTAAATTTCTCTATAATTACTCGTAGAATCTTTTTATCTATTTCATCTAAACCAAACTTATCAATTCCAAGCATTTCAAGAGCATAAAGTGTTATATTTAAATCTATAATGCCTTTATTTTTTACATCTGCAAAATCCCTTACCCTTCTTAATAATCTATTTGCTATTCTTGGAGTTCCTCTACTTCTTTTTGCAATTTCAAAAGCACTTTCATCATCTAATTTCAAATTTAAAATTCTACTTGACCTTTTTACAATTTTAAATATTTCCTCAACACTATAATAATCTAAGTGTAATAGTATGCCGAATCTTCCAATTAACGGTTGAGATATTAAGCCCATTCTTGTTGTTGCTCCCACTAATGTGAATTTTGGAAGATTTATTCTAAATGTTCTTGCGGATGGTCCTCTATCTAATATTATATCAATAGCAAAATCCTCCATTGCAGAATATAAATATTCTTCTAAGGCTTTTGGAATTCTATGTATTTCATCAATAAATAAAATATCTCCCTCATTTAATGATGTTAAGATTCCCACTAAATCTGCTGGTTTTTCAAGAGCAGGACCTGAAGTCATTCTTATATTTACTGAAAGTTCATTTGATAATAGCATTGCTAAGGTTGTTTTTCCAAGGCCAGGGGGTCCAGAAATAAGAGTATGCTCTAAGATTTCTTTTCTCTTTTTTACAGCTTTTATAAAAACTTCTAAGTTTTCCTTTACCCTTTCTTGTCCAATAAATTCAGATAATTTTCTTGGTCTTAATGAATTTTCGTATTCTAATTCAAGTGGAGATAGTTGTTCATCTAATACTTGGGACATAATTGAAATTATAGTTTATAGGGAAGTTGCCTATTATTTGTATTGAGAATAAGCTTTTGTTGTATTGAAAATCAAATTTTAAGAAGTTTGTAGACTTATTAACATAAGTTATACTACTTATTCCAAAATTTAGAGTATAATTTGGCTTGTTGAAGATGTTAAAATTTATACCATAACCGTAAGCTCCATAACTTGTAGCAAATCCTTCAAAACCTCTAAATGTTAAGCTCAAAATCAAACTAAGCATAGTTTTATAATTTTAAAGCATAAATTTTTTATACCATCTTACTAAAGCAATAGAAAAAATCAAAAACACGATTGAAATATAAATTGAGAGCACAAAAACATTTAGATAGTCATTAAAAATAACTCTTTGTGCAATTTCAATTGAGGGTATTGATGAAGGTAAGTTATTATTTAAAATTGCTTGTTTGAGATAATTAGCATGAGCTAAAAAGCCTATTTGTGGATTTGGATTAAATATTTTCTGAAGGCCACCATATGAAGTATTAAAAACTACGAATAACATAGGTATAAAAGTTATAAATGAATATTTAAATTTCTTACGATTTATTAGATAAGTTGTAGCAGTTATAAGAGCTAAGCTTGCAAGCAATTGGTTTGCTATACCAAATATAGGCCAAAATGTTTTTATACCTCCATAAGGATCAACAACACCTGCATATAAGAAATATCCCCACATTGAAACAGTTACAAAAGTAGCAATAAAAGATGAATAAAATGATGAATAATTTGATAATGGCTTTATGAACTTACCGAAAAGATCATGAAATAAATATCTTCCTATTCTTGTTCCTGCGTCAATTGTAGTTAAAATGAACAAAGCTTCAAATAAAATAATAAAGTGATAAAAGAAAGCAATAAGATGCTCTCCAAAAACTTTAGAAAATATAAGTGCCATTCCAATTGCAAGGCTTGGAGCACCTCCAGTTCTTGAGAGAATTGTTTTTTCTTCAATTGCTTTTGATAAATTTTCAATATCTTCTGAAGTTATTCTAAATCCCCAGCTATTTATTTTATTTACTGCACTTTCAATAGTTTTTCCAATCTCAGAAGAAGGAGAATTTATAGCAAAGTAAATACCAGGTTCCATAGTAACAGCAGAGATTAAAGCCATTATTGCTACAAAAGATTCCATAAGCATTCCATTATATCCTACAAATCTTGCATCTTTCTCTTTATCTATTAGCTTTGGAGTTGTTCCAGATGAAACAAGTGAATGAAAACCAGATATAGCACCGCATGCAATTGTTATAAATAGAAATGGAAATAAATCCCCTTTCCAAATTGGACCATCCCCATTTACAAATTGAGTAATTGATGGCATTTTAATATCAGGAAGTACGAGAAATACCCCTATTGCTAGAATAATAACTGTTCCAATTTTCAAAAAAGTACTTAAATAATCTCTTGGAGCAAGTAATAACCAGATTGGCAATATTGAAGCAATAGCACCATATAAAATTAGACCAATAGCAATTTGAACTTCAGAAAACGAAAAAATTTTAGATAAGGTTGGATCAAGAGCAATATATCTTCCAATAATTAAACTTATTATAAGAGCAAAAGTTCCAAAAATGCTTGGAGCAATTACTGAACCTGGTTTAATTTTCCACATCCAAATACCCATAATCATAGCTATAGGAATAGTCATAAAAACTGTAAAAGTTCCCCAAGGACTTTCAAATAATGCTTTTACTACAACAAGTGCTAAAACAGCCATTAAAATAACTAAAATAGAATATATTCCAATAAGTGCTAAAAATCCTGAGAACTTTCCAAGTTCATCAGATATTATTTCACCAAGTGATTTTGCATCTTTCCTTATGGAAATTATTAAAATTACCATATCTTGAACAGCACCAGCTAATATAACTCCAAATATAATCCACAATGTAGAAGGCAAGTAACCCATTTGAGCTGCTAAAACAGGTCCAATTAATGGTCCTGCTCCACTAATAGCTGCAAAGTGATGTCCCAAGACCACAAATTTATTAGTAGGAACAAAATCATATCCATTATTGAACTTATGAGCTGGAGTTAAATTATTATTATCTAACTGAAAAGCAT
>JBDRXT010000099.1:0-4542 GCA_039803045.1 Caldifarciminota bacterium | reverse complement strand
TGTTGAGGGTGATGAGTTTCCAATTCTTGACGGTTCAAGTGTGATATTTTTTGAGAGAATTAAGGAAGTTGGATTAGAAGAATTAAACAAACAAATACCAGAATTTAATTTATTAGAACCAATTGAACTTCGTCTAAATGATAGTTATATATATGCAAAACCAAGCGATAAATTTATAATTAATTATGCAATTGTTTATGAACATGAGTTCTTAAAATCGCAATTTTTTAGAATAGAAGTAAATGAAAAGAATTATTATGAATACATAGCAAGAGCAAGGACTTATGTGTTTGAAGAAGAAATAGAAGAACTTAAAAATAAGAACCTTGGTAAAGGGGGAAATCTTGAAAATACTCTTATTATCTCAAAAAATGGTTATTTAAATGAACCAAGATTTTTAGATGAACCTGTAAGACATAAAATTCTTGATTTTATAGGGGATTTGATGTTATTAAATAAGCGCTTTATTGGTGAAGTATTTTGTATAAAAGGGGGACATCACCTTCATATTGAGTTTGTGAAAAGTTTGATAGAGAGAGGAATAGGTGGACCTATACTTGATATTAATGAAATTAAAAATTTAATTCCTCATAGATATCCTTTCTTGTTAGTTGATAAAGTTATACATTTGGACAAAAGTAGAATTGTTGGATATAAGAATGTTAGCGTAAATGAAGAATTTTTTAGTGGACATTTTCCGAATTATCCTATAATGCCAGGTGTTTTGGTTGTAGAAGCATTAGCCCAATTGGGAGCTATTTGGTATTACAAAGTTAATACGAATGGTAAAGATAAATTACCACTTTTTGTAGGGATTGAAGATATAAAGTTTAAAAACCAAGTTCTTCCTGGAGATAAACTTTATTTAGAAGTAAGAATTCTAAGAAGTGGAAGCAAGTTCATGAAATTTTATGGAAAAGCTTGGAATGATAAAGGAATTTGTTGTGAGGGTTATTTGATTGCAACAGTTATGTGAAGCTAAGCTTTAAACTTTCAATATGTCAGTTATGATAAAAGGTGGTCAATTTTTAGTAGAAGAAACAGAATCGAAAAGTGTTTTTATCCCTGAGGAGTTTGATGAAGAGCAAAAACTTATAGCAAAGTCAGCTTCTGAGTTTATGGAGAAAGAAGTTCTACCATATGACAAGGAAATTGAAAACAAAAATCCTGAGCTTTTAAAAAGGCTTTTAAAGAAATGTGCAGAATATGGATTTACAGGTGCAGAAATATCTGAAAAGTATGGAGGAATAGGTCTTGACAAAAGAACAAGTATGATTCTTGCAGAAAAGCTATCAATTCAAAGTTCATTTGCTATTACTTGGGGGGTTCAAATTGGGATTGGTTCACTTCCAATAGTTTATTTTGGAAACGAAGAACAAAAAAGAAAATACTTACCAAAAGTAGCAAGTGCTGATTTAATTGGGGCTTATGCTTTAACTGAACCTTGTTGTGGTTCTGATGCTATGAGTATAAAAACAAAAGCTATACTTGATAATAATAGTTGGATTATAAACGGACAAAAAATATTTATAACGAATGGAGGAATTGCTGATTTTTATATTGTATTTGCAAGAGCTATTGTTAATAATGAGGACAAAGGTATAACTGCTTTTATTGTAGAGAGAAATAGAGAGGGTTTTTCAATTGGAAATGAGTATCATAAAATGGGAATGGTTGGTTCCTCAACTGTTCCCTTATTTTTTGATAATGTGAGAATTCCAATAGAAAATCAGTTATATGAAATTGGCAAAGGTCATAAAATAGCTTTTGGAATATTAAACATAGGTAGATATAAACTTGGAGCAAGCACTATTGGTTCTTCAAAATATATATTAAGCCAAGGTATAAAGTATGCAAAGGAGAGAACAGCTTTTGGGAAAAGTATATCTGAATTTGAATTAATTAGAGAGAAAATTGCAAAAATTGTAACTTTAATATACGTGGGAGAAAGTGCGAGTTATAGAATAGCTGGCTATATGGATAATTATATACCTTCAGATATTGAACCTTCTGAAGCAATAGAAAGAATTTCAGAATATTCAATAGAGCATTCAATTATAAAAGTTTTTGGATCTGAATTATTAGATTTTGCAGTTGATGAAATATTACAAATATTTGGAGGTTATGGATATATTGAAGATTATCCTATTGCAAGAGTTTATAGGGATAGTAGGATAAACAGAATATGGGAGGGAACAAACGAAATAAATCGTCAAGTGATAACAGGAATGTTATTGAGAAAAGCATTAAAGGGTGATTTACCCTTAGTTCCACTTGCAATGAAGTTTGCGAATGGGGTTATTAGTTATATTCCTGAAATGCCGGAAGTTGGGTTCTTATCAAGAGAAAGATTTGCCATTGAAATATTTAAGAAAATTTTCTTAATGCTTTCTGCATTAGCTGTTCAAAAATACGGAGAAAACATTAGGGAAGCTCAAATAGTATCTTCAAGTATAGCGGATATTGTATCACATATATTCTTAGCAGAAAGCGGATATTTAAGAGCTTTAAAAATTCTAAATATGTCAGATAATAATAGAGCTAACGATTGTGCTAGGATAGTTGAGTTTTATGTTTATAATGCTATAAAGGATATTGAAGAAAAGGCAATTAAAGTTTTATCTTCACTTTATAGTGGTGATGAACAAAGAATGTATATTTCAACATTAAGAAAATTATTAAGATGGTATGAGTTTCCAAATTATACTCAACTTGTAAATGAGATTTCCCAAAAAGCGATAGAAAGTAATGGATATTATCTTAGCGTTATTTAGCTATGTAAAGACGATATATTTTGTAAATGATATCTCTCCAATAAAAATTATTAAAGATGCAGATAACTATTACTTGACTGGTGTATATCAATCAAATAGCTTTATAATTAAGCTTAATTCTTATAAAGTTCCTGTCTGGTCAAAAATTATTTACAATGTTACATTATCAGAAGCTATCATTTCTAAAGATACAATTATATTATTTTCAAACTTTCCACTTTTTTCAATTGTAAAGCTCAATAGTAACGGAGACTTAATATCTTTTTCAAGTTATGATATACAAAATACCTCTTCTCTTCAATTTTTTGCTGATATATTTGGAAATTCTTACCTAATTGCTCATAATTACTTGATAAAGCTAAAAAATAATATTAAAGTTGACTGGATAAAGTCATATAGTAATGTTGATTTTTGTAAGGGAACTCATGATTTTTATTTATTCTGTAGGTACAACTTTAATGCACCATCAATTCTAAAAGTTGATCAAGATGGAAATTTATTAAAAGCTAAAACTTTTGGAATTTATAGTCCAATTTTTCCAATTGAAGTATTTCTCATAGATGATAAGATTTATGCTTTTGCTCAATATACTGATATCTCTCTAAAATACTATATTTGGATAGTTTGTTTGGATAGTTTTTTTAATGTTATTTGGAGCAAAGTATATAAGCCATTTGATAATTTGAGCTTATATGTTACTGATATTGAATATGTTAATAATCAATTTATAATTTCTGGAAATTATTTTAACGAAATATTTTTCTTTTCAATAGATATGTTAGGTAATATAATATTTTCAAGGCGCAGCAATACTTTAAGTTTTGAAAATAATCCAAAATTGAACAAAAACACAATTTACTTTTATAAGCAAGATAGTTTGGCAATTTTTGATTTTGATTTGAACGATGGTTCAAATTGTTATTACGATACTTTATTTAACATTGTTTCTTATGATATTTATTCTGAGGTTTCATCTGATATTACGATAAATGTAGATAGTGTAAATGCTATTTTTTATCAATATCCAATAACTCAACTTGATTTTTTACCTTATGAAAAAGCATATTGTAAAGTTAGTATAGATGAACTGGAAAATTCAAAGTTTTTAAAATGTGATGCTTATAACATTAATGGAAGATATGTTGGCAGTGATATTAAAAACTTAAATAGTGGAATTTATATAAAGAACAAGAGAAAATTTTTAAAGTTTTAAATGAAAATAATCGGACACACTGATGTTTTAAAGAAGTTAGAGAAATTATCTAAATTGAATAATATACCTCCTTTGCTCTTTTATGGACAGTTTGGAATTGGGAAAGCTTCTTGTGCGTTATATTTTTGTGCATTATCTAATCCAGGTCAATCTGAAAAGGTTCTTAAATTAGTTCATCCAGATATAATAATATTAACAATTGGAGATATTGTTCCTTTTGGTCCAAGACCAGAAGATTTTGATAATTTCAGGAGCATTTCTATTGATCAAGTAAGAAGTTTAAAAACTGAGCTACAAAAGCCTCCTATTTATGCAAGGAGGAGATTTGTAATAATAATGGATGCAGATATGTTAACAATTGAAGCTCAAAATTCTCTCTTAAAAATCATTGAGGAACAAGAGAAAAGAACTACATTCATTTTGATAACATCAAATTATACAAAAATCTTACCTACTATTATTTCAAGAACTATAAAGGTTTCTTTTAAAAGCTTAAATTTTGAAGATTTTAAGAGTTATGATTATTATTGGAAATATGATTTAGAGCTTCTTTAC
>JBDRXT010000098.1:0-4552 GCA_039803045.1 Caldifarciminota bacterium | reverse complement strand
TGAGGTTGTTGTAAGTTCTCCTTATAGTTTTTCAGATGAACCAAAATCAATAATTAAAAAATTTGATATATATATAACGCCAGGTAGTGCTAATGATGTTTTTTGGACTTTAAAAGATTTGCCATCAATTTCTGGTAATAATGATGTTGGATTATTAGAAGTTAGAGGAGGGGATTATAGTGAAACTTCAATTTTTGTAAATAATTCAAGAATTATAAATCCATTCATTAGTCAAACACCTGCTGGTGGATTATTCTCTTTTATAAAAACGGATTTTATAAAAAAAGTTGATTTTTTCCCTGGTGGGATGCCAGCTAACTTGGGTGGTTCAATTTCAGGAGCAGTTAATATAGAACTTGAAGATGAGATTAAGAAAAATAGCTTAGGAATAGGAATTGGGCATTTAGAATTTACTTTAAAAAGTGCTATATCTTATAATTATTCTAATCCCGAATTAATGTTTAAATTAAATGGTTATGAAACAACATCATTTTCAGATTATCCAAGGATAAACAATTTCCAAATAATTTCTCCAAGTTTTTTTAATTTCTTTGGATTTTTTGTAAATGAATTTTACAGCCAAGAAAATTTTTCTTACAATTCTAATAAATACGGATTTTTAACAAGAAAAAAATTGAATTTTAAAGATAATATATCTTCAATTTCACTTTCAATTACAGGTGAAGATAATAAGATAGAAAAACTGAAATCAAAAACTACAATTGGAAATATTAATTTTATAAGCTACTTTGAAGATTTAACAACAGGTTTTGAAATAACATACAGAAAAATTGATTTAAAAAACGATACATTTGAGCTATTTTCAACAAGTAATATCATTCCTGCTTTTTATTCAATTCTTAATTTCAAAATTGATAGTGTTAATTTAAATCCCTCTTTTCGTTTTGACCTCTATAAGAATATATATTTTCAACCAAGAATTTCTTTAAATTATAGAAATTATAGATTAGCAAGTGGTTATTATTTGAATTATTATGATTTTCAAAGAGCTTATGATATTAATGCTGGCTTGGACTTTGAATATAAGAATTTTTTAATAAAAAACGATTTGTTTTATAAGCATTATATTGATAGCTTAAAAGATGTTTATGGATTTGAGATATTGATTAAAAGCAAAAATGAACCTATTTGGTTAAGTTATGGATTTAATAATGTTAGTAAAGGGATTTTTGGTGTATCATATAGTAAATTTTTGTATGGTTTTCAAATAGGATCTAAAATGAGGATTTCTGAAAATTATTTTAGAATAGATTTTAGGATTTCAAAAATTCAATTTTTAAATAACAATTTGCTTGGGATTTACATTGAAATTTTAAATTTAACCAATCATGACAATTTAATGACAACACCAAATAATTATAAGATAAAACTTCTTCCAAGAACTCTATATTTTGGGCTATTTTATGAATTTTGAAAAATTAAATCCGATATTTCATGATAAAGTCAGACTTGGTATTTTATCAATTTTATTAGTAGAGGAAGAAGTTGATTTTTCTTATTTGAAGGAAAAGTTAAATTTAACTGATGGAAATTTAGCAAGTCATTTAAAAGTTTTAGAACAAAATAAAATTATTATCTCAAAAAAAGTATTTGTCCAAAGAAAACCAAAAACTTACTATCAACTTACGGAAGAAGGTAAAAGAAGTTTTTTAGAATATCTTGAAAACCTAAAACAAATTTTAAATAATTTATTAAAGTAATAAAAAGTAAAACTTTGCCCAATAAATAACTTATAAAAAACTTTCTGAAATTTTGGACAAAGCAAAGACATAATGGTTTGTCCAATAAATAGTGTTAAGTCCTTGATTATCAAGGACTTATAAAAATTTTAAGAGAATTATTGATTTAAAGGGGGGATTTTAAGGGGGGCTCCGCCCCCCATAGCCTAAAAATGGGTATTTATAAGCCGAAGGCTTATATTAAGGGTGGGTGGGGAAAATAAGAAAAATAAATAATTTTAGAATTATTGGACAAAGCAAAGACATAATGGTTTTTTTAGGAAATCATGTTAAGTTCTTGATTTAATGGGGGTTTTTATAAGCGGAAAAGCTTATTTCGTAGGGTGGGTGGGAATATTACTAAACACAGTATAGGAGTAATTATAATTGATTTCAAGGAGGGTTTAATGGGGGGCTTTCGCTCCCCAAGGCTGTTATTTTCCCTCTCCAGCCCTAGAACTTTTCCCATTTTCGGATAGCCTAAATTACGGATAAAACTATAATTTGATAATTTGCTTAATTATCAAAAACTATATTTTTATGCTATTTAGGATAGGGCTAAATGGAACAACGATTTTTGGGGCTTTTCAAAATCTGATTTTTCGGATATGGCTTAATATGACAAATTAACAAAATTTTAAAATGACAAATTAAATTTCATTTCTTCTTAACATATCAGCAATTTTTTCAAAGTAGTATTCAGTAAAATTATTATCATTTTCACTAATATCAAACCTCTCTAATCTAAAAGCTAAATCTATTGCAGTATTTAGATCAAGATTAACTTTTAAAGAAGGATAATTCCTATTAGATATTTCAAAAAATGAAGGAAAAGGATATTCATATGTTATTATATTTCCAATTTTATAAGTATTTCCATCAAAAATTTTCAATTCATTAGGCAAAAGTGATACAAAATATAATTCGGAAGTCAAATCTGATGTAGCTCCTGTTGTTATGCTACATTTGAGAATTCTAAACCAAAATTGATGAAAATAATTATTTGTCGTAAAAATTCTATCTACATTAAAAATATTACTTTTCAATTTAAATTTAATTTTATGAAAATCAAATTGTGAATGTCTCTCATAATCTAGATCAATAATACAGGATAAATTATAAAAAATTGGAATTAAAGTTGGGTATGAATTACCATAACAATTTTTTGAATAAATGTTAGCAACAGCAAATAAATCAACAACAACTTTCTGATTTGAAAGCAAAAATTGTAAAAGATTTTCAGATGTTGATAATTGATAAATTTCACCTTCAATTATCCATCTAAAACCCCTTATTTGTTTGATTGTTTGATTATTTAAAGTAATAATTTCTTCTTTTGAAAATGGAATAATTTCAGGATAAAACTTTATTTGAAAGTACTGTGGAATATGATAAATTCCTGCATCATAAAAGCTTTTAAATCTCATATAAAATCTAATCCACCTCATAATTTAACCTCAATTGCTTTAATTTCCGTTGTATTTGAAGGCAAGCTCCAATAAATTTCACTTATCATAAAAGTCTCATTTCTAAAAGGAACTCTTATAAAATCACCAACTTTCAAATATCTTATTCCAATAATTTTAATCTCAATTCCAACACTTGAAGGAATAAATTTTTCCATTCTATTAGTAAGTTCTTCAATAGCCCAAATTTCACTTTCCACTTTCATTAAAGTATCTTCTGCTCCAATTGGTGGTTCATCTTGAATTGCAAACCCATAAAACCAAATTTGCTTAAATGAGCTTGCTGTAAAATAATTTACTGAAAAAATTTCATTTAAATTTAATAAAATAAAGTCTTGAACATCCGAAGAGATGGGATATTTTGGAACAACTTTTATTTCATTATTATTTATTACAATAAATGTTTTCGTTTGGTTTTCAATTTTTTCAATATGTTTTAAAAATGAATAACCCGTTTCTATATCATCATAGAACCAAACATAAGGATGTTCTCTATCAAATAAAATCGCAGAACAATAGTTTTTTTCTTCATCTTCCCATATTTTTCTATCTATTTCGTAAGGTATTCCTACTCCATATTGTGGTAAAAATGGTTGTCTTACAGGTGGATGTAATCTTTGAAAATAAACAGTATATGAATCAACTTTATATTTCCATTTATAACCAAGTGCTGTATTTATATCATCTTTATTATATACAATTTTTGAAGATAGCTTAACTTTAATAGCGGGTAAAATTTGAACTTTTTTAGCCTGCCAATTTTCTAAATTCATTAAATTAGTATCACAAATATATAAATCATTATCTGTTTGAGCTAATAGGAAAGTTCTATCTTCTGA
The DNA here is from genome assembly GCA_039803045.1 of Caldifarciminota bacterium. Lineage (GTDB taxonomy): Bacteria > Hydrothermota > Hydrothermia > LBFQ01 > DSFT01 > DSFT01. The sequence goes on along the minus strand of JBDRXT010000098.1, from coordinate 508 downwards.
ATATCTTAAAACTTCTAATCTTTTAGGGTCATTTTCCATTAAAAACAAATTCCAACTTATATCTATTGCATTACCATTTTGAATAACAACTTTACAAACGCCAATTCCTTTTATTGTAGTAATTGCTATAAAAACTTGCCAATTTTGTCCATCAAAGAAAGCCTTAATAATCCTTGCAGAATAATTATCTTGGTCTGTTATAGGTAATCTAAACATTTCTTTTGTATCTATATTTATTATATTGGATATTAAGTTATTTCCGTCATATAAAAATAAATCATATCTCTTACTATTATCTGTTGAAACAAAAGCTTCTACTCTAAAACCCAAATAAGAATGAACATCTCTTACTTCAAATTGATTTGGTCTATCAAAAGTAAGCCTATCTTCAAATATATCAGTATTTAAATTATAAAAAACTCTAAATAATTTAACAAATGGAGCGTTTACTGTATCACTAAACCACATTAAAATATCTATAACTGCATAATCCACATTTATATCAAGT
>JBDRXT010000097.1:0-4665 GCA_039803045.1 Caldifarciminota bacterium | reverse complement strand
TTTCTCATAGATGGTAGGCAATATAGAGATGAGATTGCTTGTAGACCTGCTTTTAATCCAAAGGATGATTGTTATAAATTAGCTTTTAGTGAAGGTAGAACTATGCTTGGAAATGAACAAAAAAACTGGCTTATAAATAGTATCTTAAATTCAAAAGCAATATGGAAACTTATAGGAAATAACGTTATGTTTATGGATTTATTCAATAACAAAAAACCTCTAAATTTAGACCAGTGGGATGGTTATTATTTTGAAAAGCAAGAAATATTGAGTAAGATTAAGGATGTAAAAAATTTGATTTTTGGAACTGGCGATACGCACGTATTTTATTTTGGAGAAGTATTGTATAATAAGAAAAGAGTTGGTTATGAGATCATAACCGCTGGTGTATCTTCTCCAAGTGGTCTAAAAGCTTTAACAGATACAATTTTAAGACAAAATCCTCACATTAAATTTATGAATGCTCAATATACAGGTTATGTCCTATTAGATTTTTATAAGGATAGTTTAAACGTGTACTTTTATGGAACAGAAGAAAATGGAGAAAGAATTTTAATTAGAAAGGAGAAAATTTTAGCTAAGCATTGAAAACTAATTCTGCTAGTTTGTCAATTTCTTCTTTTTTTCTTCTTTCTGTAACAGCTATAAGCAAGTAGTTCTCTCCAAGTAACTTAACTTCTGGACCTATCAAAAATCCCTCTTTTGCACAATCCATTATTACATCTTTTGCTTTTTTATTTGTTTTAATTACAAATTCTCTAAATGTTGGGGCATTGAATGTAAGTTTATGCTTAATTTTTTCTTTTAAATATTCCGCTTTATAAAAACTATATTTTGCAACTTTTGTTAAACCTTCTCTTCCCATAAGTGTTAAATAAATAGTTACTGCAGTTGCCATAAGTTGCTGATTTGTACATATATTACTTGTTGCTTTTGCTCTTCTAATGTGCTGTTCTCTTGCTTGTAATGTTGTAACGAATCCCCTTCTACCGTACTTGTCTTCTGTTATAGCTACAATTCTTCCAGGCATTTGTCTAATATAATCCTTTTTAGCTGTAAATAATCCCACGTAGGGACCTCCAAAGGATAGTGGAATTCCAAGTGATTGTCCTTCTCCTACAGCAATATCACTATCATATTCACCAGGTGGAGCTAAAATAGCAAGGCTAACAGGATCAAATACACTAATTAGTAAAACATCTTTTGATTTAACAATATCTCTTATTTCAAAAACTTCTTCAATAATTCCAAAATAATTTGGATTTTGAATAACTACACTCGCAATATTGTCATTTACAAGTTCTTTTAATTCATTTAAATTTATTCTTCCATCTTTATCAAAACTTACCTCAATAATTTCTGAATTCAAATTTTGTAAATAAGTTTTTAGAACTTCTTTGTAATTCGGATTTAAGTTCCTTGGAATTATTACTTTATGTTTATTTTTGATACGAAAACTCATAAGCACAGCTTCTGCAAGAGCACTTGCTCCATCATACACAGAAGCATTTGAAACATCCATTTTGGTTAATTCACAAATTAAAGATTGAAATTCAAACATTACTTGAAGTGTTCCTTGTGATACTTCTGGTTGATATGGCGTATAAGCAGTATAAAATTCACTCCTTAATAATAATTGATTTATAGCAGATGGTATAAAGCAATCATAAGCTCCACCACCAGCAAAAATTTTAAACGATTTGTTTAATCCTCCTAAATTTTCAATATATTCCTTTACTTCCTCCTCGCTCATTTCTGGAGGTAAATTAAATTTGCTAATTTCAAATTTATCAGGAATTAGAGATTTATAAAAGTTCTCTAAACTATCATATTTAAGATAATCTAAAATTTCATTTATATTCTTTTTACTCAGACCAAAGAAATGTTTATTCATATAGCCGTTGGCCGGACTCGAACCGGCAACCTGGGCATTACGAATGCCCCGCTCTACCTATTGAGCTACAACGGCATGTTTTAAATTTTAAAGTATTTAAAACTTATACTTTAAACTTTTAAAATTATGGTTGAGTTCTTCCAAAAAGGTGGCCCTATGATGTGGGTACTTTTGGGTCTTTCTATAATTGCTCTTGTAATAATTTTTGAACGTTTCTTATATTTATATATTCTTAGTTGGAAAAGTCCTTTGAAACTTGTACAGAAAGTTATAGAAATTATTGAAAATGAAGGATTAAAAGAAGCCCTAGATTATTTATATAATGATCGTTCCCCTCTTGCTAAAGTGTTAGTAGCTGGGCTTGAGAAAGTTCAGCAAGGGAAATTAGCATTTGAGGATGCTATGATTAGAAAAGCAACAAGTGAATTAGCTTTTCTTGATAGAAATATGATATATCTTTCTGCTATTACAACTATAGCCCCCTTGGTTGGTTTTATAGGGACAGCAATAGGTCTTATGAAAGCTTTTAATGCAGTAGCAATAGCTGGTGAAGTTGAGCCTGCAATTATAGCAGGTGGTATAAGTGAAGCTCTCATAGCAACTACTACATCATTTATAATAGCAGCACCAATTGCATTCTTTTATTCTATATTTACATCAAGAATAAATAATTATCAAAGACAAATAGAAGAAGCATCAAACGCACTTGTTGAATATCTCCTGGAGAAGGGTATACTCGTTATATGAAATTTTTCAAGCAAAGAAAAAACTACGAAATTGGTTTTGATTTTGTTTCTATTTCCATGGCTAATTTAGCTTTTATCGTTTTGGCATTTCTTATTTTAAGTATTCCCAAAAAAGAAAAAGGAATATTATTTGCCTTTGAAGAGAAAGAACAATTAGAAAGTCCTTCAAACTATGTGAGATTTTCTATAAACGACAAGGGTGAATTTTTTATAGAAGATGAAAATTTAAGCTATGATAAATTGCTTGAAAAATTAAAAGCTTATCTTTCTGAGGATAGTACAAGAAGTATATATTTAATAATTCACAGAAATGCCACATATGAATACTTCATAAAAGCTTTTGATATAGCAAACGAGACTTTTAAGACTTTAAAATTATCACCTAAGATATTTATTGGTGTTATAAAAAGGTAGTTATGGCTGTTAGAGTAAAATTTCCCAAGAGAGAAATTCCAGGAATTTCCCTTATATCCCTAGCAAATTTAGGTTTCATAATCGCAATATTTTTAATTTTAGCTATTAAATTTAAAAAGAATCCAAAAATTGAAAATATTAATTTGCCTGTTTCTAGTAGTGCTTTTGAAATTTTGGGACAAAAACGAATTGTAGATATTGTAGTGCTAAGCAGTGGTGATATTTATGTAGATGGTGTTAAAATAAACTCAGTAAATGATTTAGAAAGTTTTATTCTTCCAAAGATGAAAGGAGATTTAACAATTTTTATAAAAGCTGATAAAAATATTAATGTAGGGGTTTATGTTGATTTGATTGAGAAGTTAAGAAAATTAGGTATAAATAAGATTGCTCTTATAACAGGAGGTTGAAAATGGCTTTTAGGTCACCAAGACATTATGTTTATAAAGGAAAAGAGTTGAGAGATTTATATATTCAGAATATTATTTTGGCTTTTGTTGTATCAATTGGTGTTTTTTTCATTTTATTCTTAAGTATAAAGAAAATAGAAGTAGGGGTTTATAAACCATCTCAATTACCACAACCCCTTGTAGTAAGTTTTGTACCTGTAATAAGAGAAATAGAGGAAATACCACCTCCTGTAAAACCAAGATTAGAAATTAAAATTGTTCAAACAAAAGAGGAAAAGATATCTCCTATAAATACTCAGGAAACTAGTAAAGAAGAAGAGAATATTTCTCCTGTAGAATTAAAGCAAGCTGAAGTTAGTCCACTTGAAAATGTTCCTCTTCCTACATTATCTCAAAGTGAGGAAGTTTATGAATTTTTCAAAGTTGAAGTTAAGCCAAAAATTATAAAGCAAGTTCAACCAGAATATCCAGAACTTGCAAGAAAAGCAGGAATAGAGGGTAAAGTTGTTATAAGTGCTGTTGTAGATGAAAATGGTGATGTAGTAAAAGCGGAAATTTTAAGTTCTACAAATAGTATATTTAATGAACCTGCCTTAAAAGCTGCATATAAATATAAATTTTCTCCTGCTATGATGAAAGATAAAAAAGTAAAAGTTAAAGTATTAATTCCATTTAATTTTACTGTTCAAAAATGAATGCTTTAAAATTGTGGAATTGTTGAACGGGAGGTCAAGAAAATGAAGAGGTTGGTGAGTGCTTTCCTTTTAATTCTTGGATTTTGGAGTTTTGCATATGCCCAATATGGTAAAATTAGTGGTAAGGTTGTAGATGCCAAAACAGGACAACCAATTATTGCTGCTGCTGTATACTTAGATGAAATTGGTATAGGGACATATACTGATGAGAATGGTGAGTTTGTTTTATTAAGAGTTCCTCCTGGAACTTACACACTTAAAGTTGAGTTTACCGGTTATAGTCCTTTTATTCTAAAAAATCTTGTAGTAGAAGCTGATAGAACTATTACACCCCAAGGTGGTATTATAAAACTTCAAGAGACGGGTATTGTACTTCAAGAACAAGTAGTTGTAGCAAAAGAGCCAGTTATTAAGAAAGACTTAACAGCAAGTATAGACAAAGTTAGGAGTGAGAAGTTACAAAGTCTACCAGTTGCTAATGTAGAACAAGCCCTCCAGTTACAATC
>JBDRXT010000096.1:0-4716 GCA_039803045.1 Caldifarciminota bacterium | reverse complement strand
ACTTTAGTATTATTGAAGATTACAAGAAATGCATTAATATTGCTCTTAATTCAAAATATAACAAAATTGGAATTATGGCAACTTATACTTCAAGCTTACTTATTAGAAAATACCTTTCAAAGTTCAACATTACCAAAAGCAAGCTCTATTAATAATGCCTTAAAATTTCAAAATTAAATATGATTAAAAGGTACTTACTTCCTGAAATTGAAGAAATTTGGAAAGAAGAGAATAAAATTAAAAAATGGTTAAAAGTTGAATTAACTGTTCTTGAAGTCCAAGTTGAGTTTGGAATAATACCAAAAATAGCTCTTAGGGTTATACATGACTTGAAAAATATAGATCATAAAAATTTAATAAAAAGACAACTTGAAATTGAAAAAGAAGTTGAACACGATGTCATAGCATTTCTAATCGCTCTTGAAGAAATATCTGAATATGCTAAATACCTACATTATGGATTAACATCTTCTGACGTAATTGATACTGCAAACGCACTAATAGTAAGAGAAGCACTTGAAATCATAAAAAAAGAGTTTATAGATTTTATTCAAGTTTTAAAAGAAAAATCAATCAAATATAAATATAGTCCAATTATGGGAAGAACACATGGGGTTTATGCAGAACCCACAACAATAGGTTTAAAATTTTTAAACTATTATTCAGAAGCTTTAAGGAATCTAAAAAGACTTGAAGATAGCATTGAAGAGATAAGTTATGGAAAAATATCTGGTGCAGTTGGAAATTATGCATTTTTAAGTCCAAAAATAGAAGAAGAAGTAATGAAAAGATTAAATTTAAAACCAGAAAATATATCTACTCAAATTATACCAAGAGATAGATATGCGTACGTAACAAACAATTTAGTATTATTAGCAGAAAATTTAGAAAGACTTTTTTTAGAAATAAGATTACTTTCAAGAACAGAAGTTGGGGAGTTTTTTGAACCATTTTATCAAAAGCAAAGAGGTTCATCAGCTATGCCCCATAAGAAAAACCCAATTAGAAGTGAAAGAATAAACGGTCTTGTAAGATTAATTAGGGGTTATTTAATACCTATACATGAAAACATTGCCCTTTGGCATGAAAGAGATATTAGTCATTCATCTGTAGAGAGAATTATTTTGCCAGATATTACATGCGCTATCTATTATATAATCAGAATTGGCAAGGATATAATCAAAAATCTGTTTATTAATGAAGAGAGAATTAAGGAAAACATGGAAAAATTTGGAAAATACTACTTAACACAACCTTTTTTACTAAAACTTGTTCAAAAGGGAATATCAAGAAAAATAGCATATGAATGGCTCAAGAAAGTTTCTCATACTGAAAATTATAATTTTGAAAATGCTATTATGAACGATAAGGAAATTAGGAAATACTTAAGTGAAGATGAAATAAAAGAATGTTTAAATTGGAATTATTTTAGGAATGTAGATGAAATTTACAAAAGGTTCGGATTATGAAAGTTTTAGTAATTGGTTGTGGAACAATGGGAAGAGGAATTGCTTATTTATTCTTAAAACATAACTATTTTGTTCAGATCTATGATGAAAATAAACAAGCTATTGAAAAAACTTTAAATTATTTGAAGGAATACCAAAATTCGCTTCCTCAAAACTATTTAGAAAAGCTAAAAATTCTAACAAACTTAAGTGATATAGATAAAGAAACAGAAATTGTTATTGAAGCAATAGTTGAAGACTTTGACAAAAAAAGTCTCCTCTTTATGCAAATAGAAAAATTTTTAAAAGAAGAATGTATTATCGGTTCAAACACGTCATCATTGTCAATAAATGAACTTTCAGAAAATATAAAAATTAAGGAAAGATTTATGGGAATACACTTTTTTAATCCACCAGCTGTTATGAAGCTCGTAGAAATTGTAAAATCGAACTATACGAGTGAATATTATCTAAATAAATCTATTGAAATTGTAAAAACTCTATCAAAGGAAATTGTAATATGTAAAGATAGTCCAGGATTTATTGTAAATAGAATAGCAAGACCGTTTTATTTAAGCGCATTAAGAATGTACGAACAAGGAATAAATTTTAAATTGATAGATAAAGTAATGAAAGTTATTGGATTTAGAATGGGCCCGTTCGAACTAATGGATTTGATTGGAATTGATGTTAATTATAATGTTAGCAAGATAATTTATGAAAAAACAAAATTAGAACGACTAAAACCCTCAAAAATTCAAGAAGAAATGATAAAAAAGGGTTATCTTGGAATTAAAACAAATAAAGGTTTTTACGAATATCCAAAAGAAAATGAGAAAATTGAATTTCATAAGAAGTTAAATTTTGACGCAGTTTACGAAATAGATAATTTTAAATTCTTTACAATTGGTTATGGAGCTGAAGTGTTTGATTATAAGAATGAGCTTGAAGTAATAAAGAAACTAAGAGAAATGGGTTTTGAGCATTTTGTATTACATAATTATAAGTTTTCAATAGGAAAGCGTATAATAGATGATATTAAATTTGAAGCTAAAGAAATTTATAATAATGGTATCGCTAGCAAAGAAGATATAAACAAAGCAATGAGACTTGGAACTAACTATCCATTCAATGTAATTTAAATTTTATTTATTAATTCTCTTAGTTTTTGCCATCTTAAATCTATTTCTTCACTCTCTCCTTTATATTCAGGAATTTGGCAATTACTTGAACATAATGGTTTTAGTGGAACAGCCAATATAACTTGTTCCCTAATTAAAGGAGCAATATCTATTTGTTCATCTTGAAAGAAAATAGTATATGCATCTTCATCCGAAAAAGACGATGCCTCCTCTTTTTGATCCTCTAATAACTTAACTTTATGCTTTAAATAAAATTCGTCTTTTTCATTAAATTCGCTTTCAAAACTACTTAAACATCTAGAGCATACAAGAAGTAATTTGAAACTTGAACTAAGACTCATTTGATAATTATTGCGATTTTTATATATTTTAATGTTCGTGTTTATAGTAGAATTTAGTTTAAATTCAATATCTTCAAGTTCAAGATCTTGTGATGACAATACAATATCAAAATTATATGTACCTGTTCTTAAATCTTTAAGATTTATAATTACTGGTTTCATAATTATTAGCTCTTGTTTTGATTAGGAAATTTAAAAAGTTCTAAAGGTATTGGAAATGCGATAGTTGTAGTCTTTTCTGAAGAAATTTCAATAAGGGTTTGTAAATATCTAAGTTGTATAGTTATTGGATTTTGAGCTAAAATATCTGCCGCTTCTCTTAATCTTTGTGCTGCTTGATATTCTCCCTCTGCAGATATAATTTTTGCTCTTCTTTCTCTTTCTGCTTCTGCTTGCCTTGCCATAGCTCTTCTCATTTCTTCTGGTAAATCAACATGCTTTATTTCAACAGCTACAACTTTAACACCCCAATTATCTGTTTGCTTGTCTATTATTCCTTGTAGTTTTAAATTCAGTTTTTCTCTATGAGCAAGTATCTCATCTAATTCTACTTCTCCCAAAACACTTCTTAATGTAGTTTGAGCTATCTGACTCGTTGCATAAAAATAATCCTCTATCTCTAAGACTGCTTTATCTGGATGAACAACCTTAAAATAAACAACAGCATTTACTTTAATTGAAACGTTATCTTTTGTTATAACATCTTGAGAAGGAACATCGAGAGCAACAAGTCTTAGAGAAACTTTTTGCATAGTATCTATAATTGGAAGCAAAATAACAAGTCCAGGACCCTTAACTCCAATATATCTTCCAAGTCTAAAAACAACTCCCCTTTCATATTCATTTAAGATTCTTATCATATATGATAAGAGAGTTATCAAAAGAAATATAATAATGGCAATCGTAAAAACTGTCATAGTTGAAAATTTTAAAGTATAATTAATTACATTGCTTTAAAATTTTAAAACTAATGATTATATGAGTTTAGTCGTTTGGAGTTTATGGATAAATACGAAAAACTGGGATATTAGCTCACATAACATAAATGTTATGTATAAGGATAAAAAAAGTTTCATATTTATTGACCAGTACTTATTAGGACAAAACAAGATAGATACGATCTTTTCAATAATAGATCCAATAAAGCGAGTTTATTTAGATTATCCTTACATTTACTTTTTAACAAGAAATATTGATACACCATTTCTTAGTTATAACTTGGAAATTGAGAAATTTAATTATTATGATTTAAGTGGTGTATTTTCTGATTTTTCACCTAGTTCAAAATTTCTTTTAGCACTATCAAACTATTCAAACTCCAAAAGCTATAACCTTCAAGATGGTTCTTCTGTTGAAGTTTATGGTTATAAAATTGTTGAATTTGCGGGAAAAAACTTATACATAGATAAAAATAACAACTTAAGGGATCTAAAAAGCGATAAGATTATTATGGAAAATGTTTTAAACATTTCTAATTCAACTAATTACTTAATAATCTTCAAAACAAACAAGGCAATTATTCTGGATAATGAATTTAATCAAATAAGAGAATTAAAGGGAAATTTCTTAGATGGTTTTATAATTGATATAGATGGAGATAACAAGGATGAAATTATCGTTTACGATAACTACAAGATTTACCTCTTTAGAGATAGCGATATGGAGATAATTGCAAGTTTAAGAGATAGTATAAATTGCGTAATGATTTTGGATTATAATAGTGATGGAAGTTATGATTTACTTGTAAGCACAAAAAGAGAATTAAAACTATATGAACAAATGCCA
>JBDRXT010000095.1:0-4758 GCA_039803045.1 Caldifarciminota bacterium | reverse complement strand
TCATTCATTTATGGTAGAACTTGGGCTTTTACACAGATGCAAATGGTAATGTATTTGTAACAGGAGAAACTTGGTCAACTAATTTTCCAACGCATAATCCAGGTGGTAATGCTTATTATCAGGGAGCAAAGGCAGGAGGTGATGATTTATTTATTTTAAAGTTTGACAATTCTGGTCAGAGGCTTTGGGCTACTTATTATGGGGGAAGTGATAGGGATTATGGCTATTCAATTACAACAGATGCAAATGGTAATGTATTTGTAACAGGATATACTTATTCAACTAATTTTCCAACATATAATCCAGGTAATAATGCTTATTATCAGGGAGAAAATGCAGGAGGTTATGATGCTTTTATATCCAAGTTTAGTTCTGCTAATTTGATTAATGAATCTTCAATTATCACTTTCAAATCAAAGCTATCACTTAATTTAACTAACATTTCAACTCCCATAAATATTAAAATTTACTCACTTGATGGAAATTTGATTTATTCAAACACGTTCAAAACTAACTAAAAGTTCAAGGTAAAAACAAGTCTTTGGTCCCTTTAAAAACCTTTTGAAATGCCTTAAATATTAAGAATTTAGCATAATTTTTGAAATTTTTTTTAAAAAATCTGTTTTGCTTTAAAAATGCTCCGTTTTTGATTTCCTCAAATATTCTAATAAATCTCTCATAATCAATTGAATAGTATTTACAAACTTCCCTTACACTTTTTAATTCTATTCTTGAGTATAAAATAAATATATCCCAAAGCCAATACAAATTTTTTCTAGAGCTTTTGTGAAAGTGTAGAACTGATATAATAAAGTGTTCTTCTATAGGAAATGTTAATAAATTAAATTTCCATTCAATAGTCCTTTTAAATAGTTTTCTTCTGTCAATTTCAATATAATAGCTTGGAAATATTTTCCTATGTATCTCAAAATTTAGAAATTTCTTATAAAACAGAGCTTCATATTCAAGTTTGTATCTTAGGAACTTTGGCATTCTTCTTGAAAATTGAAAATAGCTTTTAAATCCTAAGTCTAAGAAAAATTTTTCAAGCTTCTCGTAGTTCTCATCATCAGTTAAAATATCAACATCTGATATAAATCTATAATATGGTTTTTCGTAAAACTCATATCCACTCCAAAATCCCTTATAAACAACAAGATTATTAAAATCTTTTAAATAATTTTCAATAAATATTTTGTGAGCTATCCAGTGTGATTTTGAAAGTTCAAGGAGTTTTCCATCTAAAATTTGGTTATAAGTTTTACAAGAATTTAAGAAAAAACTTAACTGTTCATTCACTTAGTTTGAAAACTACTTTTATTGCTTTGCCATTTATTATATCTTCAAAACCTTTTTCAAACTCCTCAAGTTTAATAATATGACTTATAATCGGGTCTAAATTTATCTTTTGTATGAGATTTATAGTTTTGTACCAGGTTGAATATATTCTTCTTCCAAGAATTCCGTAAACTCTCAAATTCTTCATTATAAAATATTTACTAAAGTCAAACTCAAAAGGTTTTGAAAAAAGACCAAGCATAGAAACTCTTCCTCCTTCAACAATAGTATTTATACCTGATTTAAAACCATTTTCATTTCCGGAAAATTCAAGTATTACATCTACTCCAATATTGTCTGTAATTTCCATAACTTTTTCATAAACATCTTCTTTTTTTGGATTTATAATATAATCAGACCCCATTAATCTTGAAATATTTAATCTATTTTCATTAACATCCATAGTTATAACTTTATTAGCTCCACAGACTTTACTAATTGATGTTGCCATAAGTCCAATTGGTCCACATCCTATTATAAGAACATTTTTTGAACTAATATCTTCACTTAAAACAGTATCAACTGCGTTGCCCATAGGTTCCATAAGTGATACCCAATGTTTTGGTATATTAGCATTAATCTTTATAGCATTTCTATATGGAATTTTCAAATAGTCAGCAAAACCTCCATCTATACCAAATCCGAGTATTTTTGTATTCTTACAAATATGAAAATTTCCATTTCTACAATTATAACACTCATTGCACCATATATGACTTTCAATTGCCACAAAATCTCCTATTTGCAAATTCTTTACATTTTTCCCTTTTTCAACAACAATACCACTTAATTCATGACCAAGAACTCTTGGAAATTCCTTAATTTCTTGTTTTGCCCATTCATCCCATATATATGCATGAACATCACTTCCACATATTGATGCATATTTGATTTCTATAAGTACTTCATCATCGAATATTTTAGGAATATCCTTTTTAATAATTTCAAAACCTCTCTGGGGTCTTGTTTTTGCAATGGCTTTCATATTACCTCCAAAATAAATATATCAGGATTTTCTAAAATCCTTGCCAATGTTCTTGTAAATCTTGCAGCTTCAGCTCCATCTACAACCCTATGATCGAAAGATAAGGAAACATACATAATATGCCTAATTTCAATCTGATCGTTTTCGTTTACAATAGGAACTTTTTTAATCTTATGAGTCCCAATAATTGCAACTCTTGGATAATCTATTACTGGAAATGCAAATAATCCTCCAATTGAACCAACATTTGTAATAGAAAAAGTTCCATCTTGTAAATCCTCTAATTCTAACTTCCCTTCTCTTGCCTTATTAGATATGTATTCTAATTCTCTCGCTAATTGAATTATACTCTTTTTATCTACATCTCTTATTACAGGTACAATCAAACCATCTTGTGTATCAACAGCAACTCCTATATTATAATATTTTTTCAGAATAATCTCCCCTTTTTGGTCATCTATAATCGCATTAAAATATGGATGTTTTTTTAGGGAAGTTGCAACTGCTTTCATAATAAATGGTAAATATGTTAATTTCACATTTTCTTTTTCAGCTATTTTCTTTAACCTTTCTCTTATTTTCACAATCTCGGTCATATCAATTTCATCTACATGCAAGGTATGAACTGCTCTATCTTTAGAAAGTCTTAAGTGTTCAGCAATTTTCTTTCTAATTCCTCTAATTGGTATAACTTCTTCAAGTTCCTCTCTTCTTTCAATAATAACTTCCTCTTTCTTTTTAATATCTTTAATTGGGGCAACTTCGCGCATTTTTTCTACATATTCTAAAACATCCTTTTTTGTAATTCTTCCACCTGGACCAGTTCCTTTTATAAGAGCTAAGTCAATTCCCATTTCTCTTGCTAACTTTCTTATTGCAGGAGCTGCAAGAGGTCTTTGGACTTTTAATCCACCTTTTTCATCTATTGTCATTTCTTGCTTCATTTGGACTTCATCTTCTAAACTATCACTTATTATTATAAGAGGAGTTCCAACCGTTACAATATCTCCTTCTTTAACAAGGATTTTCTTAACATATCCTTCATATGGAGAAGGTAATTCAGTATTTACTTTATCTGTAAGAACTTCAATAAGGGGTTGCTCTCTTTTAACGTAATCCCCCTCTTTTACAAGAATTTTTCCTATTTCACCTTCATGAACGCTCTCTGCAATTTCTGGCATTTTAAACTCTCTTAGAGTCATAGCTCTAAAATTTTAAAGTTCTTATTTAGTGCTTTATAATTTTCAAACTATGGAAGATAAAATTTTGGAGTTTGAAGAAAGAATAAATAAAGGAGATTTTATAGAAGCAGATGATTGGATGCCAGATGAATATAAATTTCAACTTATAAGACTAATAAAGATGCATGCCAATAGTGAATTAATGGGAGCTTTACCTGAGGGTGAATGGATTACTAAAGCTCCAAGTATAAAAAGAAAATTACAACTTGTATCTAAGGTCCAGGATGAAGTAGGTCATGCTCATATGATATATAGAGTTGTAGAGGATTTAAGTGGAGTGAGTAGAGAGGAAATGATTGAAGAATTAATATCTGGTAAAGCTAAGTTTCACAATGTATTTCACTATCCTAGCGAAAATTGGGCAGATGTTGCTATTATAGCTTGGTTAGTAGACGGGGCAGCACTTGTTACACAGGGGGCTCTTACACAATGTTCTTATGCTCCCTATGCAAGAATAATGAAGAGAATTTGTTGGGAGGAAAGTGTTCATCTTAAGTATGGTGAAGAAATAGTTTTAGATTTGGCGAGTGGTACAAAAAAACAAAGAGAGATGCTTCAAGATGCTCTAAATAGATGGTGGTTCCCGATTATGCATTTCTTTGGACCACCAGATGAAGAATCTCCTAATACCAAAAAAGCCATGAAATGGAGAATAAAAATTAAAACAAATGATCAAATGCGTCAGGAGTATTTATCAAGATTTGTTCCATTAATTAAGGAAATAGGATTAGAAATACCAGATCCAGGTTTACATTATGATGAAAAAACAGGTAAATGGGTTACTGGGGATTTACACTGGGATGAATTTAAAAGAATTTTAAGCAATGATGGTCCTAAAACAAAAGCTAGATTATTACTTAGAGAACATTACTTTAAGAAGACAAGTATAATAAGGAGCTTATTATCATGAAAATTTTTGAGGTTTTCGCAAGAAGGGAGAGTGGTGGTCCTATGGTTCATATTTTAAGTTTGAAAGCTCCTAATATTGAAACTGCGCTTTTGCTTGTTAAAGAAACATACGGCAGAAGAGGTGATGTTATTGAGTTTTGGGTAGTTGATAGGGAAAATATATTTTCTACAAAAAAATTTAATATTCCAACAGGACCAATAACTGACAGGTCATATAGAAACGGAGAATATTATAGAAGGAATTTGGAACTTAGAGAGAAGTTAAAGAAAACATTTCAAGTGCAG
>JBDRXT010000094.1:0-4802 GCA_039803045.1 Caldifarciminota bacterium | reverse complement strand
ATATAAACTCTCTAACTTTTTCTCTTGAATACTCTTTTTCAATAAAATAATAAACTGCTTGTCCTTGCTTGTAAATTAGATATCCTCCATAACCTCCTAATCTTTCAATAGGAACTACTAAATCGTTTAAAACTAAATCTCGCATAAATGTTTCTCCCGTAATATCCCAACCAATAGAAACGTATTCTGACATTCCTTCAATAACCCAAAGGGGAATTCTTGTAATATTTGAAAGTAAAGAACCTGTTGTGGATAATGCTTCATATTGAAAAGCGTGGACTAACTCATGTCTTAAAACATGTTTAAAATCTTCATAAGAATTAAAAAATGGGACAACTATTCTATTTTTAAATACTTCTGTAAAACCGCCTACTCCCTCATCAATTAAATCAAATATTACATTCGTTTGTCTAAAATCTTCTGGAGAGTTATAAATGAGAACAGGAATTTTATCTTTTGGAATTTTTGGCATAATTGATTTGTATTCTTCAAAAGCCTCTTCTAAAACAGCAATGGCAAAATCTTTTAAGTATTCCCCACCTTGATAGTAAAAAACTTTAAAATGTTTACTTTGAGCAACTTTCCAGTCAAACTCTCTATATTGTATTTTATTTTTACCAAAATAAACTAAAAGGAAAAATTCAATCATTTGAAAATTATAAAGCTTTAAAATTTTAAATGAATTTCTTAGATTTTTCTTCAAGTTTAACTATAAATGATGAAAGTTGTATTACAATTGGTTCATTTGATGGTTTTCATTTAGCACATAAATTTTTAATAAATCTTACTCTCAAAATGTCTAAATTTTTGAATATGAAAAGTTTGATATTTACGTTTGTTGAACATCCTCATTTGAATAGGGATTTGATTTTGACAAAGGAAGAAAAGCTTGAAATGATAAAGAATTTTGGCTTTGATTATTTGATTTTATTAAAAAGAGATATTTTTGATATAAAAAGTGAAGATTTCTTGAGAATTTTAAAACATAAATACAAAGTAAAGTGGATTGTAATTGGTTATAATCACAGGTTTGGTAATAATAGAGAAGGCGATAGGATGTTATTGTCAAGAAGTATTGAAGATTTTGGCTTTGGACTTACAATTGTACCACCAATTGATTTTGAGGGAATAGAGATAAGTTCAAGTAATATAAGAAGATTGATAAAAGATGGTAATATTGATCTTGCAAATAAGTTATTGGGTTATAACTATTTCATAAGAGGGGAAGTTATAAAAGGTAAAGGTCTTGGTAAAAAGCTTGGATTTCCAACTATAAATATAAAATTTAACCAGGAAAAATTAATTCCAAAACAAGGTGTTTATTTATCAAAAGTATTTATTAGAGAAAAAGCTTATTATTCAGCAACATATGTTAATCAGTTGATAGAGAGTTATATTTTTGATTTTAATGAGGAAATATATGGTGAACTTGTAAAAGTTGAATTTATAAAATTCATAAGCGAAGCTAAAAAATTTGATAATTTGGATGATTTGAAAAAGAAAATAGAGAAAGATGTTAATATAGCGTTAAATTTTTTGAGCGAGCAACCGCTATAATTTGTGCCTTCAAGTTTTCCCTGAATGCATGTATTGGTTGAGATATTCTTTTCTTTTGGTGAATCTCTTGTGTTAAATAATCTAATATTTTTTCAAGACTTTTTTGTTCAATTATAGCACTTTGAATAATTTCTATATATTCGTAAGTTGTTTTTAAGGAGTGTTCTAAATAACTTTTCACATTTTCCTTGCCAAAAATAATATGTTCGTGAGGAAGTCCTAAAATTTCAATTTCTAATTTCATTATCTTGCTTATGCTATTTAAATAATCTTCTATACTTGATAAGAATTGAGGCAATATGTAAGTATTATCTCGGTTTGGAACCCCAGCAGATTCTCCTAAAATCAATATCTTGTATGGTAAAACATAATATGATACTGAATCTTTCGTATGGCCAGGAGTTTCAAAAAATTGTATTTTTATATCTTCAAAATCTAAAGTTAAATTTTCTTTAACTTCGTCTGTAATTTCAAAAGTTTTAAATTCGTATTTTAATCCTGGATCTAATATTCTTAATTCAAGGAGATTTAATTTGTTTATTAAGTTTATTGCTCTTTGACTTTTAAACACATTTCTTATATAGCTATGAGCAAAAATCCTTTTTACATCAAAACTTTCTATCAAAATAGGAACACCCCCAATATGGTCATAATGGGAATGAGTTAATAACAAGTAGTCAATTTTCTTAATACCTCTTTCTTTAAGGTAATCTCTTAACTTGTAACCGTAAAATGCTGTTCCTGTATCAATAAGAATACTTAAATCTTTTACATTAAAGTGGTAAATGTAAGCATAAGCATTTCCAAGAATTTCAAACTTATTATCAATTTTATTTATCTTAAATTCAATTTCCCGCATGTTTATTTTCATTTTTATAATTTGCTTAATTAAACTTAAAAAGAATTTTAACTTTATTTAAAATTTTAAAGTCTTTAATTTGCAAAAATTAGCTTAAAATTTTCGAGATTGTTTAAACTCATAAAAAAAGATTTTTTAATACCGTTTCGTTCATTTGGATTTTTGTTGTCTTACTTATCAAGCAATATTTTACTTATACTTATATTTTCAATTGCAGTAGGAAGCTCAAGTTTAGATGCAATAAATGGGATATTTTGGGCAGTGGTTTTTATAAATAGTGTGATATTTTGTATAAAAATTGTTGAGGAAGAGTTTGTTGAAGAGGTATTTTATGTGCTTTTGACGTATTATAACATTGAGGAAGTTATATTATCAAAGCTTATTATAAGCTCGATTTATCTTTTTGCTATTGGGATATTTAACCTTGCTTTTATATTCTTCATATTTAGTCAATTTCCTCTTAGTGTTTATTTTTTCATTTTTATAGTAATATCAAGCATAAGTATAAGCTCAATTTCTATATTGTTAGCTCTTATGTTATACAAAGTTCAATTTAAAAACACGATTATTTACTTGCTTTATATACCTCTCTCCATACCCATATACTTATCAGCTATTAATGGAACTATTGAATTTAAGTTTGATTGGCTTTTTTTATCACTTATATGCTTGTTTCTTTATTTATCAATATTACTATTTTATTCTGAAAATGCTATTTTGTAAGCTTCATTAACATTATCCACAAAATGAAAAACAATATCTTTTATAATTTCTTTTGGAATATCCTCTAAATCCTTTTTGTTCCACTTTGGAAGAATAATTTCTTTTATTCCTGCTCTTTTTGCTGCTAAAACTTTCTCTTTTATACCACCAACAGGCAAGACTTTACCTCTTAAAGTAATTTCTCCTGTCATAGCAAGATAGTTTTTAATGTGTTTTTCAGAAAATAATGATATTAATGCCATTAATATTGCAATACCTGCAGAAGGTCCATCTTTTGGAATAGCCCCTGCTGGAACATGAATATGAATATCATAAGTTTCAAAATTCTTTTCTCTAATTTTCCATTTCTTAGAATTTGCTCTTAATAATGAATAGGCAGCAAGAGCACTTTCTTTCATAACATTTCCAAGATGTCCAGTTAATTTCAATTGGCCCTTGCCAGGCATTTTTAAAGCTTCTATAAACATTATTTCTCCACCTACTGGAGTCCACGCAAGACCAATAGCAACTCCAATTTCATTTTTTCTTTCAGCAACTTCTGAATAATAAATTTGCGGTCCAAGATAATCTTGTATTTGAGATTTTTTTATCTTAAAAACTTTCTTTTTTGATTCATTAGAAGCTACTTTAACTGCAATCTTTCTCAATATTTCGGATATTTTCCTATCTAACTGTCTTACTCCTGCTTCCCTTGTGTAATTATTTATAATTTCTTCAATTGCTTCATTTTCAAACTCAATCTTATAGTTGTTTAATCCATGATTTTCTATTTCTTTTGGAATTAAATAATATTTAGCTATATTCAATTTTTCTTCTAATGTATATCCGGGAATTTCTATAATTTCCATTCTATCAAGAAGAGCTGGAGGTATTGTAAGTGTAATATTAGCAGTTGTAATAAATAGAACTTTAGAAAGGTCAAAAGGAACTTCTAAGTAATGATCAACAAATTCCTTATTTTGTTCTGGATCTAAAACTTCAAGTAATGCAGAAGCAGGATCTCCTCTAAAATCAATACCAAGTTTATCAATTTCATCTAACATTATTAAAGGATTTTTAACTTTTAACTTTCTCAAAGCACTTATAATTCTTCCAGGTAATGCTCCTACATAAGTTCTTCTATGACCTCTAATTTCGGCTTCATCTCTAACGCCACCAAGTGAAATTCTAATAAATTTTCTATTAAGGGCTCTTGCTATGGATTGTCCAAGTGACGTTTTTCCAACACCAGGTGGTCCTAAAAAGCAAAGTATAGCTCCTTTTGCATCTGGCTTTAATTTCTTAACAGCTAAATATTCCAAAATTCTCGTTTTTACTTTTTCTAAATTATAATGATCTTCATCTAAAACTTTTCTTGCATTTTCTATATCGAGATTATCTTCAGTTTGTTCATTCCAAGGTAAGTTTATTAACCAATCTAAATATGTTCTTACAACATGGTATTCGGGTGAAATCGTTTGTAATTTTCTTAGTTTATTTATTTCTCTTTTTGCAATTTCTTGAACATTCTCTGGTAATGCTCTTATTTTACTTTCTAGTTCTTCGATTTCTTTTGTTTCTTCAAGACCAAGTTCCTTTTGTATGACTTTTAGCTGCTCTCTCAAAAAATATTCTCTTTGAGTTTTTTCAATCTCTTCTCTTACTTTCTCTTGAATACTTTCAT
>JBDRXT010000093.1:0-4831 GCA_039803045.1 Caldifarciminota bacterium | reverse complement strand
ATTGGTAGAGCGCCAGCCTTCCAAGCTGGGGGTTGCCGGTTCGAGTCCGGTTGCCCGCTCTTTTTATTGAGAATATTAAATTAAGTGAGTTACCAGATGTTGTAATAGTTAGAAATAACCACAAAAAGCTTAATGAGATCTCTTTAAACTTTATAACTGCCTGCTTAGGAAAAACGAATTTAAAAAGTATTGATTATGTATTTCTTTAACTTTAGAACCTGCTAATGTAAAATTTGTTCACTATTTAGGAGAAACAAGCGAAATAATCCCTGGGTCTTAATATATGGTCAAAAAGGAGTAGGAAAAATAACTATTTTAAGAACAATATTAAATGATAGATTAATTGATTACTTCGAGCTAAGCAAAGAACCTGCAGGATTTAAGGTAAAATCAAATAAAAACAAAGATAAAATTGTTGTGTTAAATGTAGATTTATTTGAAAATGAATATGAGCTAAACTTTGCAATAAACGAACTATACAAAAACAATTATAGGGTAGTTTTTATAACTGATAAAATAATTCCACCTCCTAACTTATCAACAATTCCATCTGTGTATATTCCGTCAATTAGTGAAAGAAATAACAAAGAAAAATTATTAATATTGGAGCACCTCTTGAGAAACATATCAAAGGAAATTATTGAAATTGAAGAAAATTTTTATAGGGCATATTTGACTTATCCTTGGTTTGGAAATTTTAGTGAAATTGAGAATGCTATAAAATACTCATTATCCTTAGATAATAAGATTCTAAAATTTGAAAACTTGCCACCTCATATCAAATTTCAATTTGATGAAAATTTCAATCTAAAAGTTGCTGATTACTTTTCAAAACTAATGGTTTTAAACTTTAGAAATATTACTTATGAAGAATTGAAATTTTTTATAAGTCAGGAACTTGTAAACATTATCAAATTTTTGTATGAAATTTTTGAAAATGATTTAGATAGTTTAATTGATAGCTTAAAAGTTAAGAAGAAAAGCCAAATTAATGAAATTAAGAATTTCTTAAGTATTGCTTTAAATCAGAAACCACATTCTCAATAACATCTTTTTCATTTCCTTCTATCCTAAAAGCAGAAGCATTCTCATGACCCCCACCACCGTATTTCTTGGCAAATGGCTGAACGTTTACACCAATTTTACTTCTTAAATTAACTTTCCATTTATTTTTATCAATCTCTTCAAATTTCATGGCTACCTTTACTTCCTTAAGTGATAAAGGATAATCAACAATTCCATAATTTTCGTACTTTTTCGCTCCACTTATCTTATAAAATTCACTTTTAACAATTATATAAGCAACTTCGTCATCCTGAACAAGTGTAGATAAAGCTAATTGTATAAGTCTTAATCTATTTATTGAGCTATTTTTATTATATCTCTCTGAAAATTTGTTTAAATCAAAACCTCTATTTGCTAAGTATAATGCAGACTTAAAAGCTTCTTTTAGATTTGAATAAGTAAAATTTCCCGTATCACTCATAAGACCGACAAATATACATTCAGCTATATTTTCATCAATAAGATTTTCATCAAAACTCTTTATTAATTCTAAGATTAAATGTGTTGTTGAAGGTGCGTTAGGATCAACAAAATCATATTTACTATAAATAATATCTGAGATATGATGGTCAATTTTTAACAAGTTATTTTTTATTTCAAATCCACTTCTATCAACTTCTGAATGATCTACTAGAATATAAAGCGAAGCCTTAGGAACATTATCCAAAACCATAATTTCATCAAAATCTTTTAGAAAACTTATAGTTTGAGGTGGTTCATCTTTCGAAATTATTTGCACATCCTTATTAAATTTCCTTAAAAATTGATATAGTGCTAACGAACTTCCAATACAATCGGGATCTGGACTTAAATGTAAAATAAGAATAATTTTTCCTTCTTGACTTAAAATATAATCCAAAGTTTTCATAAATTTTGAAATTTTAAAGTTTTAACAAAATTTCAAAGTAAAGCTTTAAAGCTCTTATACTATCTAGAAATCTGTTTATGTGACTCTTTTCTAATGAAT
Organism: Caldifarciminota bacterium; assembly: GCA_039803045.1. GTDB lineage: Bacteria > Hydrothermota > Hydrothermia > LBFQ01 > DSFT01 > DSFT01. The sequence continues at coordinate 2,799 of JBDRXT010000093.1, read as the reverse complement.
ATATTACAGGTATCTCTAAAAAATCAATTCTAAAGCCATATATACAAGACTTTATAATCAATTCGCTTTCTAATTCAAACCTATTAGAGAGTAATTTTATCTTCTTTAAAAGTTCACACCTAATAGCTCTATAACCGCTTTGACTATCTAAAATTTTCTTACTGCAAAGTATAGATATAAACGTAGAGTTTATCTTATTTGATAAATATCTATCTAAGGGCATATTTTTTAGGTTCATTTTTCTTAAACCTATAACGATATCTGAATTTTGTAGTTTTTTTAAAAATTCAGGAATCATTTCTACTGGATGCTGTCCATCAGCATCAATTGTAATGCAAGCAAAATAATTATTTTCAATTGCATATTTAAAACCTCTTCTAAGAGAGTAACCTTTACCCATATTCTTATCATTTTTAAGGTATTTAAATCCAGAATTTTTAATTATCTCAAAAGTGCCATCATTAGATCCATCATCAATAAATAAAACATCGTAATTATAATTCTTAAGATTCTGGATAAGTTTTATGATTTGTGGGATTTCATTATATGCAGGAACAATTATAAGATATTTTATAATGGGCGGGAGAGGACTTGAACCTCTGACCTCTGCCTTGTAAGGGCAGCGCTCTCACCAACTGAGCTACCCGCCCATAAAGTTTGAAATTTTAAAGCTTTCAAATAAATAGTGCTAAGTTTCTAAATTAACGCAATTTTGAGAGTTGGTATAATATTCCAGTTAAAAATGAATTTATGATAAGTGATGAACCCCCAAAACTAATAAATGGCATAGTTATACCTGTTGGCGGGAAAAGCCCAACTACTACTGAAATATGACCTAAAGTATAAATTGCAATATTTATAGAAATTGCGAATGCAAGGACTGAAAGCTCAAAATTATTTTTGTATAATCTTAACGCTATAAGAATACCTCTAAAAACAAGCAACAAAACTAAAAAACTTATAAATAGAGCAAATATGAATCCCATTTCTTCACCAATTATAGAAAATATAAAATCTGTATGTGCATCTGGGAGATATAAAAACTTTGCTTTTCCTTCCCCGATACCCACTCCAAACAACCCCCCATGAGCTAATCCAATTTTTGATTGCAAAACTTGGTAAGCTTCAGTTGAAGAAAATCTTTTTATAGCATGTGGAAACGACAGAATTCCAATAATTCCGAGAGATATTAATACTAACGAACTTAAAGCTAAGGAGATTAAATGTGAATTTGCATAAAATGCAGTAATTAGAAAGATCAAAGATATCACTCCAGCTGTTGATAAGTTAGGTTCAACAGCTATTAAAAAAGCCCCAAATAGTAATGCAAAGAACATTAAAAAATAACTTTTAATCTCAATTAGGAATTTTGAAAAAAATGAAATTAAAAGAATTGTTGAAAGCCTAAAGACATCGGAAACTTGAATGTTTATAATAAATAAATTTAACCACCTTTTCGCTCCTCTAATTTCAGGAGCAATAGGTGAAGGCAAAACCAAAACAAGAACAAGCAAAATTACAGAAATAAAAAAAAGATGAATAGTATATTTTTTTAATTCATCTAAACTAATAAAATATCCAAGTACAAAAAAGAAAAGCCCTATAAAAATCTTACTTATGTGAATTAGCATATAATAAAAATCGGGTCTATTGCTAACGTAAGCAAGATAAGAACTTGACGTATAAACAATAACTGTGCTAATTGTTATTAGAACTAAATATAAAAAAAGGATGTAAATGTCATTTTTAATCATAGTTCTTTAAAATTTCAACAATTTGGCTAAAATCACTAATTACGTAATTTGCCGTTTCTCTTACAATTCTATGAGATTTTAACGGAGCTATTGAAACGTCCGAAACTTTGAACATTTCTAAATCATTTATATAATCGCCAACACTCACGATAAAATCATATCTAAACAATTTCTTAATAATTTCTATAGCTTTTCCCTTACTTACAAACTTATTGAAAACATCCATTACATAAACCCCTTTTCTCTTAGCACTTGGATATGTATAATATCCAATACGAAAATCTTTTAAAAACATTTCAATTTGACTTAAAACTTTGTAATTATAACTTGCTAAAACAATCTTGTAAATTTCAAAACTATTTATTTCATTTAAATAAATTTTATTATTAATTTTCCAATGCTTTAAGCTTATTCCAAGTGAAAGCATACTTAAATTTGATAACGTTTTCTCCTTATAAAACACATTTATTGAACAATTTTTGAATTTCTTAACGAAATTTAATATTTCCAAAGTTTCGATTTTTCCAATGTAATAGCTAAAATAGTCATTTCCTTTTGTATCGCAAACAAGAGAGCCATCAAAACATATAATGGGAATATTAATATCCAAATACTTAGCAAAGTAAAAAGCACTCAAATATGATCTTCCAGTAGCCAAAGTGATATCGTATTTCTCTTTGATTTTTTCAATTACTTCTAATTTTTCATTACTTATTCTATCTCTTCTATCAATTAGTGTTCCATCTAAATCTAAAACTAAAAGCCTTCTCAAAATGTGTAACTTACTTGAAACTTTATATTTCTTGAGGGCAAAGGCATTGAATTAGGATCTAAACTTCTATAAGCTACTACATTATTTATGTTATTTGCAATAATTGAAAGCTTTAAGTTTGGATTATATAGAAAACTAAATCCAGCATTTACCAACAAGTATCGCGGATTAACTCCTTTCTTTTCAAAACTATAAATTGTATTTAAGGTGAGTACGAAATTTTTAATTTTATAATTAAATTCCGAAAATATCCTTGGTGGCGGAATATTAGAA
>JBDRXT010000092.1:0-4868 GCA_039803045.1 Caldifarciminota bacterium | reverse complement strand
ATAAATTTTCTTGTAAGCTCTAAAACATTGTTATAATCAAGAAGAAAAAGTGAATTTGAAACATAAAGAGTAAAAAAGCGATCTGGATTTTTCTTGAACATTGTAAAGTAGTCTTTTTTAAAAATCAGAGAATCTTTTAAAAAGTTCCAACCAACTGGTATATTGAGATTTATATTAAAGTACTTATAAATAGTTTCTGTTTTCTCCTTATCAACACCAAAATAATAAGCTCTTTTATAAGCAAGTTTATAAACTCTATCTTGTAATATACTATCTATTAATTTCCTGTGCTTGTAAATATAATATTTTAAATCCTGATTATTTTCACCGAAAATTCCAAGTAAAAAATCTCCATCTTTCATAGCATTTAACTTATAACCAAAATTGCTATTTATAAATTTATAAAACCTCGGAAAATCTTTATCAAAACTTGTCAAGATAACTATTAGATTATTAACATTCTTCAGCTCGCTTAAGTTCTTCAAATCCAAAAATTTATAAAAATTAGTATCAAAGTTTGAAATAAAGTAATTTTTAACCTCTAAATCTTTACAATACAAATAAAATTTATTCAAATCTTCAACACTTATCCTTGTCTCATCTGAACAAGAAATAAGAAAAATAATAATATAGAACTTTCTCATTTTCCAATACAGAAATCCCTAAAAACTCTATCTAATATTTCTTCTGGTAAATCCTCAATTCCAAGTAGTCTTGAGATTGAATTTATAGCTATTCTAATATGGTAAGAAATAATATCTAAGGGTTCATAAAGTATGTTTTTAACTTCCTTAAGTTTATAATAAGCATATTGCAAAAGTTCGAATTCATCTCTTGAAAAGTAATATTCCGCAGAAATCTCTAAAATAGCTTTTTTATACAATGCACCTTTTAGTTCATCAAATCCAATATTATTATAAGCTGAAACGTATATTGGATTATAATTTTCTAATTTAGGCTTGCTTAAATCGCACTTATTTATAACAAGAATCAACCTATCCTCTGGTATTTTTTTTAAAAGTTCAAATTCAAAATCCTCTATATTATCTCCCGATAATACGAATAGAACAATATCTGAAAACTTACTTAAATTTAAACTTCTTTCAATACCAATTTTTTCAACCAAATCGATAGCTTCTCTAATTCCGGCAGTATCAATAATTTTAAACAAAATTCCATCTATTGTAATATATTCTGAAATGTAATCCCTTGTAGTTCCAGGAATATCAGAAACAATAGCCCTTTCATAACCAAGTAATCTATTGAAAATAGATGATTTACCAACATTTGCCTTTCCAATAATAACAACACTTATTCCTTCACTAATTTTTTCAATACTCCCAGAACTATTTATTAACGTTTCAAAAACTTTTAAAATTTTATCTAATGTTTGAAGAATTACTTCTCTTGGAATTTCTGGAACATCTTCTTCAAAATCAATTCTTGCTTCAATTTCCTTAAGCAAGTCTAATAATCCTTCTCTCAATTCTTGAATCTTCTTAGATAATGTTCCTTCAAGCCTATTTCTCAGAGAAAATATAGCATTTTCACTTCTTGAATTTATTAACTCGTTTATAGTTCTTGATTGAATTAAATCCAGTTTATTGTTTAAAAATGCTCTTTTGGTAAATTCACCTGCTTGAGCTTGTCTTGCACCAATCTTAATAATTTCCTTAACAATAAGCTTTGGAATTACTAATCCTCCATGACAAAATATCTCTAACATATCCTCACCTGTATAACTTTTTGGAGATTTATAATAAATGGCTATTACATCATCTATAACTTTTCCTTCACTATTATAAAATTTCAAATATTGCGCATATCTTTCTTTTAGATCTTTTCTAAAAACTTTCCTAATAATCTCAATTACAAGGGGTCCACTTACTCTTATTACACTAATTGCAGATATTCCATAACCACTACTAATTGCAACAATTGTATCATTTATCATTTAGGAAATATTACAATTTTTGAATTTTTACCTCTTCCAATTATTCTAATATCAATTCCCTCTATTTTTTTAAGAGCATCAATTACTAATTTTCTTTCTTTACCACTTAAAGGATCTAATGAATATTCGGTTTTATTTTGGATTGATAACTTCGCAATAGCCAAAGCTTTATTTACAATATAACTTTCTCTCCTTTTCTTATAATTACTCACATCGAAAATAAATTTAAACTTTTCACCAAATCGCTTTTTAAATATTATTCCTAAAATATGACAAAAATCATCCAAATTTTTTCCATCTTTTCCAATCAAAACATCGTCTAAATCCTTTGTTCTTATATTTATATAGAGTACATTTTTGCTTTCTGGTATAATCTGAATTTTTCCAATTGTCCCAAGTTTCTCCAAGAATTCTTTTAACATCTCTTCCATTTCTTCAATTTCCTTCACTTTCTTATAAACTCTTATTACAATTGGGTCTTTCTTTAAAATAACGTACTTTACATCATTTATATTTGCTTTTAGTTCTTGAAGAGCTTTCTTTAGAGCACGTTCTACTGTTAAGTCTGTCTCTTCGACAAACTCCATATCACTTACCTCCTTTTAAAATAAGCTTCTTAAATATAAATTGCTCAATAATACCAAAAAAACTATAACTTAGCCAATATAAAACTAAACCTGCAGGAAATGTTAAAAATATAATAAGAAACAATAATGACATTACAATTCCAATAATTTTTGCATTTTTATCAGTAGTCGGCTGAATAAATGTGTTTATTAAACTAATTAACGTCATTAATATTGGCAAAACAAAATATGGATCTCTTGAAGATAAATCCTTAATCCAGAATAAAAATTCTGCATTTTTAAAATCAATAGAAGTTACTAAAACTTGATAAAGTGCAAAGAAAATAGGAAGTTGAATAAGCAAAGGTAAACACCCACCAAAAGGGTTAACTTTTTCCTCTTGATATATTCTCAAGATTTCTTTCTGAAGCTTTTCTGGATCATCTTTATATATCACTTGTAGTTTCTGGATTTGAGGTTGAATTTTTGCAAGCTTCTGCATAGATTTGTATGAAAAATAAGTAAGAGGAGAAAATATAATTTTGATAATGAGAGAGAAAAGAATAATTACAAAGCCATAGTTGTGAACGAAAGAATATAAAAATCTAAATGAGTAAAATATTAATTGGGAAAACGGTGCTATTAAGAAAAATCCCCAATCATAAAGAACTTCAAGTCTTTTATCTATGCTCTTTAAAATTTGGGGATCAAGCGGTCCCAAGTAAAATCTAAATGAATTACTTAATTTTGACTCAATTATAATTCTATAGTTATACAAAAAAATTTTAGATTGAGAACTAGGATTTAATATTAAAAAAAGAAAATATTGGGTTTTCGAGCCTAAAAATCGCGAACTGTTAAGCTCATAAGGTGAAATTAATTTATCTTCATGAACAAAATGCCATCTATCTTGATAATAAACTAAGGATGAAAATTTATTTTCATACGGGTTTTGACTACTATGAGCTATACCATAAGATATAACTTCGCTATCAGTAGAAATAACATCAATTAAATAATTATGATGAAAAATATATACTATACTATCTCTCCCTGAAATCAAAATTAGTTTATTTCCTGAAATTTTATAATCAAAGAACTTTTCTTTTAAATTCTTAAACAGGAGAATTGGATAATTTTCAAGCAGTTCAGTTTTATACTTTTTAGTATAAAAACTTTTTATAAATCCACCTTTTCTTGAAATATCAACCTTGTATTGATCGTTTTCATACGAAATTAAACTATCCGCAATAGGAATTTCAATTTTTACATCAACTTGCTTTTCAAGCTTTGGCTTTTGTGGTGGAAATAATAACGTCCAGAGAAAAAATATCGCAAAAGCAATCAAAAAATATATTAAGATTCTATTAATCACGGATAATCAATACCTCCTTTTGAAAATGGGTTACACTTTAAAATTCTAAAAATTCCTTTTATTAGGCCTTTTAAAACTCCATACTTTTCAATTGATAATATCATATAATTTGAACATGTTGGATAAAATCTACAACTATTTGGAAGTAATGGAGATATAAACAATTGATATCCTCTAATTAAACTAATAAATAACGTTTTCATTTAAATTAAACTGTTAATCTTTTTCTACCTTTTTGCCTTCTTCTTTTTAAAATCCTTCTTCCAGTTTTTGTTTTCATCCTTGCTCTAAATCCGTGAGTTCTTTTTCTTTTAATTCGCGATGGTTGATACGTTCTTTTCATAGTTTGAAAATTTTAAAGGTAAGATAAAGATAGAAAAGGGGCAAAAGCCCCTTATTGTTGACAAGAAAATGACTTAGTAAATTGTTTATTATCACCTGTTGGTAGAACAAGATTTATAACTAAGCTACCAGATGTAATTCCAACAGAACCATTTGGACATTTTGCAATCCTCAAAGTATCTATAGGTTCAAAAGAAAGATTTACATCGATACCAGAACAAGTAGTAAGCTTACCCTTACCAATGGGCCAAGTTTTAATAGTTTTATTACCTAAAGTATCTCCAGGTTTCCAACCTTGAGCCTGATCTAAGAATACGTAAGTTGTTTCAACTAACTGAATATTTCTACAAGAACTTGCCTTCTTAGCATATTTTAGATTGCGAATTATTCTATAGATATTATTTTGAACATTTTCCATACTTATGTTACCTTGCTGTTCGTTATCAAATTCATACACCTCATTTGTGGATAAGTCAGTTATCTTAATTGAAAATTGAAAAGGATTTCCCCAACTTGATGAAAATATGAAAGGATTAGTATCATTACTATCAATATGTTTTAAAATTCCATTTATCAAATACTTTAATTCATAGATTTTGTTATCTCTTTGCAAGGTATCTACCCCATTACA
>JBDRXT010000091.1:0-5000 GCA_039803045.1 Caldifarciminota bacterium | reverse complement strand
ATAGAACACCCCCTTCAAAAGATAAAAATACCGCAAAGTGCACTTTCAGTAAATAAGACTAAGAAAATTATGCGTCCCAAGATTGTAGCACAGAGAATTGTAGCTCACGTATTAAACCCATACGATAGGATTGTAATAATGGCATCATATGACCCTGAAGGACTATTAACCTTAGATACAGTAATGAATGTTATCTTGAAGACTAATAAGTTTACATACGAATACATACTTGGCATCTTAAATTCAAGATTTGCGGAATGGTTCTATTATTGGTTTGTATATAATAGAGCAGTCAGAACTATGGATTTAGATGCCTACTATATGGGAAAACTACCAATAAAAGAAATAAATTCTGAAAACCAAGCCATAGCAGAGCAAATAGAAAAGCTTGTAAGCCAGATATTGCAAATAAAAGCCCAAGACCCAAATGCTAACACCCAAGAGCTTGAAAGACAAATAGACCAACTGGTTTATCAACTATACAAACTAACTCCAGAGGAAATAGAGCTCATAGAAAGAAAGCTCAAACAAAATTAAAATTTTGAAGCTTTAAAATTTTGGAAATTTATGAAGTTCCCAATTGAAAAAATTAGAAACATTGGTATTATTGCCCATATAGATGCTGGCAAAACTACTACGACTGAAAGAATACTATTCTATACAGGTAAGAAACATAAAATAGGAGAAGTTCATGAAGGTCAAGCAGAGATGGATTGGATGGAGCAAGAGAGAGAAAGAGGAATAACTATAACAGCAGCTTCCACAAGTGTATTTTGGAAAGATCATATGATAAACATTATTGATACACCTGGGCATGTTGATTTTACAATTGAAGTTGAAAGAGCCCTAAGAGTACTTGATGGTGCAGTTATTATATTTGATGCAGAAGCAGGTGTTGAACCGCAAAGTGAAACAGTTTGGAGACAAGCTGATAAGTATAAAGTCCCGAGAATAGCTTATATAAATAAAATGGATAAAATTGGAGCTAACTTTTTTAACGTAGTAGAAATGATGGAAGAAAGATTATCCGCAATACCCTTGCCTATCCAAATACCTATAGGTTCTGAGAGTTTATTTAGAGGAGTAATAGATTTGATTAGAATGAAAGCAATAATTTGGCTTGAAGAAACACTTGGAGCAAAATATGAAATTGTTGATATTCCGGAAGAGTTGTTAAGTGATGCAACTGAATATAGAGAAAGAATGATAGAAATATTAGCAGAATTTAATGAAGATATTATGATAAAATATATCGAGGGCAAAGAGATAAATGAAGATGAAATATTAAGAGCAATTAGAAAATCGACGTTAGCCTTTGAGGTAGTTCCTGTTATATGCGGTTCTTCTTTTAGGAATAAAGGTATTCAACCATTGCTTGATGCTATTGTAGATTTCTTACCATCTCCTATAGATTTGCCACCTACTAAGGGAATAAACCCAAATACGAATTTAGAAGAAATAAGAGTAACCAGTGAGAATGAGAAATTAAGTGCATTAGTTTTTAAAATTATGAATGACCCTTATCTTGGAAAGTTGACATATGTAAGAGTTTATAGTGGTAAGATTACATCTGGAACTTACATTTATAATGCAAACAAAAATATTAGAGAAAGAGTTTCAAGAATTGTGAGAATGCATGCAAATAAAAAGGAGGATATACAGGAATTGTGTGCAGGTGATATTGGAGCAATTATTGGTTTAAAAGGTGCAACAACAGGAGATACTTTATGTGATGAAAATAATCCAATAGTATTGGAATCCTTAGAAGTACCTGACCCAGTTATTGCCCAAGCTGTATATGTAAAAACTAAAGAAGAAAGAGAAAAATTAGCTTATGCCTTATCTAAGTTTATGGAAGAAGACCCCTCTTTTAGAGCTTATACAGATGAAGAAACAGGTGATACAATTATATCAGGAATGGGAGAATTACACCTTGAGATAATTGTAGATAGAATAAGGAGAGAACATAGAATTAATGTTCAAGTAGGACTCCCACAAGTAGCATATAAAGAAACAATTACAACATCTGCAAAACAAGAAGGAAAGTACATAAGACAAACTGGTGGAAGAGGACAATATGGACATGTATGGATTGAAATTGAACCACTTGAAAGAGGGAAAGGTTTTGAGTTTGTTGATTTAATTGTAGGTGGTAGAATACCAAAAGAATTTATTCCTTCTGTTGAAAAAGGTATTAAGGAAGCTATGAAAAAGGGAGTTCTTGGAGGATTTCCTGTTGTTGATATAAGAGTTAAATTATTTGATGGTTCATACCATGAAGTAGATTCATCAGATATAGCATTTCAAATAGCTGCAAGTCAAGCATTTAAAGAAGCTATGAAAAATGCCAAACCAGTTTTATTAGAACCTATTATGAAAGTAGAAGTAGTAACACCACCCGAATATATGGGTGATATTATAGGTGATTTAAATAGTAGAAGAGGTCATATTACTTCTATAGAGGATAGAGTTAATTCAAAAGTAATAATAGCTTTTGTTCCACTTGCTGAAATGTTAAATTACGCAACAGCTCTAAGGTCAATAAGTCAAGGAAGAGCATATTATACAATGATATTTGACCATTATGATTTTGTTCCACTAAGTTTGACAGAAAAAATAATTAAGGAAAGACAAGAGAAACTTTCTAAGGCCAATAAGTGAGAATTTTTATATCAGCTGGAGAAGTTTCAGGAGATATTAGAGCAAGTGAACTTGTAAGTTCGTTTAGAAAAATTAATAGTAATATAGAATTTTATGGAATGGGTAGTTTTTATCTTAGAAATGAGGGAGTTGAATTAGTTTACGACTTTCAAGATAATTCTATACTTGGAATCCAGGAAGCAATTTTTCAAATAAGGAAAGTTCTGGATTATTATAAAATTGTTTACAGAGAGGCTTTTAAAAGTGACGTAGTAATCTTGGTAGATTATCCTGGATTCCATCTAAAATTAGCACTTGATTTATTAAAGTCAGGAAAGAAAAATGTATTTTATTATATATTGCCCCAAATGTGGGCATGGGGGTTATTTAGAGTTGAAGTATTGAGGAAATTAAAAGGTTTATATTCAATATTGCCATTTGAAGTTGATTTTTTTAAAAAGTATGGATTAAATGTGAAGTTTTATGGTCATCCCTTGAAGAACATTTTGAATAAGAATATTAAGAAAATTGAAGTTAATGGGAAACCAGTTATAGGACTTTTACCTGGCTCAAGAAAAGAAGAAATAAGAAGATTAATTCCAAGGTTTTTGAAAATAAAGAAGGAAATTGAAAAAGTTTTTAAATCAGCAACATTTTTATTATCCTTAGTAAAGGATTATCCTATATCTCAAGAAGATAATTTAAAAATAATAAGAGGAAATTCGCTTGAAATCATAAATTCTTCTGATATTCTTATAGTAGCATCTGGGACAGCAAGTTTAGAAAGTGCAATATTAAAAAAACCTGCTATTGTTGTCTATGCTACAAGTGAATTAACGTTTTTAATTGGAAAGTTAATTGTGAAAGTCCCTTATCTAAGTTTGACGAATTTAATTTTAAATGAAAGTGTTTATCCGGAGTTTGTGCAACATATAAAAGTAAATGAAATTGTAAGAAAAATTATAGAAATTCTTGAAAATCCCCAAAAGATTACAAATAAACTTAATAGAATTGATAAATTACTTGGAGAGGATAATCCAACAGATAAAATTGCTCTTGATATTTTAGAGGGGCTAAAAGCCCCTATTGAGAGATAACTTTTTCTCTATATTCACCAATTTTTATAATGTAAATTCCCTTAGAGCTTTCCTTTATATCGATAATATTTAAACCTTCAACTAAGTTTAGTTGCTTTGAAAATACTTTCCTTCCGGAAACATCGTAAATTTCAATTTTCTTGCTTGTTTTCTGTTCAGAAATAATGCTTAAAATTCCTTTCTTTAATGAAATTACTTTAAATTGAGAAGGGTTGTAATTTTCTGAAATAGAAACTTGTGCAGATCCATACAATCTTATGTAAATATCTGAACTACTTGCGTCTCTGTAAAGAGCCCAAGAACCAGTATATTCAAAAGCATTATACGAAAATGGTGGATTTTGTTCAATTCCAACACCTGTTGAATCAGACCATTGATAGACTACTGCGTATAATGTTGTATTTTGAGGAAATGTTTGATTTACCGCAAGTGAAACCCAAATAGCTTGATTTTGAGGAATATTAATTAAGTTAGAAGTAATTATTGGATTGAAGTTTTCGTCTAAAAGTGCTAATTTTACTTGACCACCACCAGTCTTCGAAGAACCTACAAAAGCCCTTATAGAATCTATTTTATATGGAAAAGTTAATATAAATCTATTACCAAACCCTGCATTTCCATTAGAACCACCTATCCACCAAGTAATGGGAGGACTAGTAGTATCCCTATCCCAGGCTAGATATGTTGTTGAGTTTGTTATAACTCTTACTTCAAAATTATTAAATGAATTGTTTGCTGGAACAGCATCTCCTGGAACAAGAATATTTGAATTAATTGAATAGAATCCTTCATTTAACGAGATTACGTTTATTGGCTTGGAAAAATTGACTGTATATGAACTTGAAGGTGTTATTGGACCAAATGAAGTTTTATAGAAGAATGTATCAGCATAAACTATTGCATTGTTTTTGTCACGCATAACTATAATTGCTCTAAATGTATCTACATTTAATGTTCCTTGATTGTATACTACTATATATGGATTAAATGTAGGGTTTTGAGATTTGTGTAAGAATATTCCATATCCATCAAGTATTTGATTTAATGCTAAATCCTTTATTTGATAGTTTGAACTATCGGGTCTTTGAAAGAGTACTACTAAGTTTTGTGTTATTTGACTTGGTGTATTTGTATAAGTAAGACCAACTTGACCTGTTATTGCTTCAATACCAACACCTACCATTCCTCCACTTTGACCACAATTTGTAAAACCTCCGCTTTGATTTCCATATTGAATTGTAATATGACTATTTGTATCATTTC
>JBDRXT010000090.1:0-5033 GCA_039803045.1 Caldifarciminota bacterium | reverse complement strand
TCAGACTTTATCATTTGGCTAGGTATACCGTTGGCAAGTAGTTTTAATTTTGCTTGATTGTATATATTTGAATCTCTGTCATTTAAGATTATGTAAACTATGTCAGGATTTTCTGAATGAATCTGATCAAGCACTCTATCAAATTCTTCTTGTGATTTAAAGGGAATTTCAGCGATAAACCTTAGAGATAACCTAAAGAGGTGTTGAAATCCTCTGAATGTGCCCTCTCCTTTTGTTAGCCCTTCAATAAAAATCTGTTTCTCTACAGTTTTTTCCGCTGGAAAAAGAACTATGCATTTAATCTCCTCTTTCCCTAAAAGAGCTGAGTCATAAGGACCATACTTATAAAGACCTCTTTTAGGAAGGCTATCTATGGCAGAGGCTGACGAATAATTAAATCGTAGTTTTGGTGCTTCTAAAAATTTGCCATATAGTTCCATATTCACACTCCTATGATAATTCTAGTTGGATTTGGATTTATTTTGATTTCAATACTCACATTATTAGAGATTGGAAAAGATATTTCAGAAATTTTGTCTACAAAGGGCAATATATCTTCATGTAATCTTTGGCGGGAAACTTCTGTATTAATCCCTGTAGAAATTAGATCTCTCTGGAGTTGTCTAACTTCTTTTAAGGTTTGATTTCCAAACCTTTTTATTATATCTCGGTAATTACAAGGATTATTGCTAAAATCTTTAAGTTTATACTTCACATCTACAATAAGCATAAAAGTTAAAATGTTTTTACCTGGATTTCTTAAAAAAATTGTTCTTATGTCATACCCCGTAAACACCTTAATATTGTTATTACTAGTTGATTTAAACTTGGTCCAATTAAAGAGTATATACCTTCCCTTATCCTTTGTTTGATCTGGTTGATATCCGAATTCTCTTCCTTTTCTTAGAATTGCTTGTAGTATTATATAGCTAGTAAGACGTGGTTCATCATAGATGCCTAAGTCTAACGGTCTAAATCCTTTATTAGATAACCATTCACTATCTCTTCCGAATCCATATACATTTTTACTTCGCTCTGGAGCATACACAAATATATCTTTATCAATCTTTTTTATTTCCTCTTTTAGATCTCTTAAAGTTGAAAAATTGCTCTTTTCACTAGCCATAACGTTCATATTAGTCTGTTTAATAGATACTTCAAATAGATTTGAATAGTATCCAGGCTCAAGATATATTTTCATTTTAATACCTCAACTTCTTTATTTTTAAGCCCTTTATGAGCCCTTTGGGTCCTTCTTCTATAAATCCTGATTATATTCATAATAACCTCTTCACCATCAATGTTGACAAAGGTACAAATTTTTTTCTTAAACGGTCCGCTGCTTTCCATAATTTATCTTCAAAATTTAAATCCTTTTCTATAGCATTATCTACAATAAATTTAACTTCCATAATCCTTAAAATTTTAAAGCATAGTCATTCACCCATTATAAGCTTCTTAAATTCTTTACTATTTCTTATCTTATCAAAGTCTTCATCATCCATCGCTATGAATTTATATTTATAATCCAATTCTTTTTATCGCCAATTAAAGCATAAGCACAAGCTCTATTATAATATGCTGTTGCATCTTCTGAATTTAAATTATTCTTTTCTATCAAGATAAAAGCCTTTTCAAGTAAAGCGTCTTTATAGTCCGGCTTTACCTTTGATTTATAAGTCGCATTTCCGATTATCATTACAAGATATTTCCCAGGTTTTAAAACTCTAAACATCTCTTTTAAACTTTTTTTCATATCTTCATTGTAAAGTTCTATTCTATCTTCCCCTTTACCTCTAACGCCTATAAATTTTTCTCTTAGTTCCTTTAAATCATAACCTAACGCTTTTAAGGCATGAGCATCGTTTGATACATAGTCCAAGGCTATTGAGTAGGGAGGTGAAGTTATTATGCCGTCTATACTATTCGTTTTAAGAGGTAAATTTCTAGCATCTGCTAAACTAATATGAACTTTTCCAAGTTCTAAATAGGGTCAGAAGGACTTGAAAAACTACCCCAGGCAGTTCTTTTTGAAACTTGATGTTTGAACCAAATAATATCATTTCTTATCTTAAAGCCTATTTTATGAGCTATATTTATGACATCATTAAATAGTGGTTTGTATTCACCTTCTGCTGTTATTGAAGGAATGTTAATTGCTAACCTACCATCATCTTTTATAACTCTATAAAGCTCCTTTAAAACTTCCTCTAAAAACTTTAAATAATTTTCATAACTTAAATTATCATTCCAATTTTCATAATTTATTCCGACGTTGTACGGTGGAGAAGTAAGAACCAAATCGACAATATTATCCTCAATATCCTTTAAACATTCCAAAACATCTCCAAGATAAAAGATATGTTCTTTGTAAAACTCTTTAATCATAATAGGCTTCCGGGACATCAAAAATTTTCTCTTCTTTTTTCTTCTCTTCCTTCTTTTCACTAATCAAAACACCCTCCCTACTACCTTCCCTATATATTGTTATACCTTTACATCCTTCCTTCCAAGCCATAAAATAGAGTTTTTTAACAGTTTCTACATCTATTTCATTTGGAAGATTTATTGTTGAACTTATAGCACTATCAACATATTTTTGAATTAACCCTTGAAGCTTAACTCTATATTCCCAATTTATTTGATGTGCAGTTCTGAAATAATCAGGTAATTTCTTCAAATCTTCATCAGTTATTTCATCATCATTTTTATTGAGATACTTCTTGACAAGTGGATGATAAACATAATAGAAGTTCCCAAGTGAATAACGAATATATTTTAATGAAAATATAGGTTCAATACCTGATGAAACATTGCCTGCTAATATGGAAATTGAACCAGTTGGTGCAATTGATAAAATCTCAACATTTCTAATTCCATATTTCTTTATATCTTCAATAATATCTTTTGGGAGTCTTTTTACAAATTCACTTTTAGACCATTCTTCAAAATTAAATTTTTCAAATGGACCTTTTTCCTTAGCAATTTGAATTGAGGCTCTATAGCTTTCATCTCTAATAAATCTCATTAAATTTTCAATTTTTTCAAGTGCTTTATCTGAATCATATCTAACTTTCATCATAGCAAGAGCATCTGCAAGTCCTAAAATACCAAGCCCTAATCTTCTTGCTTCTTTACTTGCTTTCTCTTGTTCTTTTAATGGATACTTAGAAACATCAATAACATTATCTAAAAATCTAACTGCGATAGGAATAATTTCTTTTAATAATTCGTAATTCCAATCATCATTTTTGACGAATTTTGTAAGATTTAATGAACCCAAATCGCAATTACCATAAGCAGGAAGAGGTTTTTCTGAGCATGGATTGGTTGATAAAACAGGTTGGAAATATTGAGCATTATGATTTTTAATAATTGTATCCCAAAATATAAGTCCAGGTTCTGCACTTTCCCAAGCACTTTTAACAATTTTATCCCATAGTTCTCTTGCTTTTACAACTCTATAAACTCTTTTCTTTCTTAATTCAAATTTTCTTCCTTTATATTCAATCTCACCATTATTTGCTTCAAAGAGGATATATTCACCCTTATAAAGATTAACATCATAAGGACTTAAAATTCTATCAAATGTAATAGCACAATTGTTATTAATCATTTCCTCAATTTCACTTTCAGATATTTTTGGATTTCTAATAATATCAGGATACCACAATTCCCAAATATCATCATTTTCAACAGCTTTCATAAATTCATCTCTTATCTTAATTGAGATATTGGCAAATTTAATTTGTTGTCTTGTTAATATATCTTCAATTATTTTTAGTTGTTCTTGATCATATCTGTAAGCATTTTGTTTCAAAACTTCAAGTGTAAAGAAATCTGGTTTTGATTTTGAATAAATAAATAATTCAACATCTGGATGACTAACATCTATGGTTATCATTATTAATGCTCCTCTTCTTCCCTCTTGACCTATTAATCCTGTTGTTAATGAAAATAAATGCATAAAAGAAACTGAACCTGTTGAAAATCTTGCACTATTCAAAACTGGTGAATTTGTTGGTCTTAGTATTGAAATATCAGTTCCTACTCCTCCACCCCAACTATATGTTCTTGCCATTTCTTTTGCACAATCGTAAATTCCTTCAATTGAATCTTCTTTTATTGGAATAACATAGCAATTTAATAACGTGTTTTTAGGTATTAAATAATTTCCAGTTCCAAATAAAATTCTACCTGCGGGGACAAATTTAACATCTTCAAGAATATAATAAAATCTCTCTTCCCAATACTCCTTATCTTTTTCAACACTTGCTATAGCTTTTGCTATCCTTCTGAAAAATTCCTCAGGCGTTTTTTCAATAACATTACCACTTTCATCTTTTAGAGCATATTTTTTTACAAAAACATCTACTCTCAAAGGGTCATTATCAAAATAGTGAAGAAGTTCCTTTTCCATAGTGCTAAAATGTTAAGGTTTGAGGATAATGCCTTGTCTAGGAATTCTAAAATCATTTATTTTGCTATATTTTGCTCACCCACCCTATGAGTAAGTCTTTGACTTTAAAATACTTGTTTTTATGTCTTGGAGGGCTTCGACTTAAATCTATAATTAGGATGAAGTAGATGCTAATTACATTGTTATTTTCCCCATCTTTTAGCAGGGAACTATAACATTGCTTTAATGGCGTTAAAATTTTAAAACTATGGAAGATGAAAAATTGGTTATAAATCAGTGATTGATTTTGGGAGATCAGCAAAAGTTTATTTTCCTCATAATATTGGAGATTACCCTACAAAAATACTCCCCCAAGTAATAAAAGAATTCATACTGAGATTTTCAAATGAAGAAGAATTGATTCTTGATCCATTCTGTGGCAGTGGAACTACTGCTGTTGAATGTTATTTTAATAAAAGATTTTCTATAAACATTGATATTAATCCAAAAGTTCCTTAAAGACATTTAAATCTAAGAGTTTTGAGCTTCTTGCTAAAACACGGGCATTAACATATTCAAAAAGCATATTTGAAAATTTTAAAGGGTTTGAATTAGTTATACTTTAAAATTTTGA
>JBDRXT010000089.1:0-5151 GCA_039803045.1 Caldifarciminota bacterium | reverse complement strand
AAAACAGAACAAAGAAAAGGGAATTGAAATTATAAAGAAAATAATAAATCATAAAAATTTTGACGAGCAAGTTAAAGAATGGAAAGAACTTGAAATTATTGATGAAAACTTTGATAAAGATGAAATAATTGAAAAAGATTTAACAGGAGAAAATTTAAATTCAAAATATCAATTTTTGCCAATTGATACAAAATACTTCAAAGATTTAGAAATTGAAATTTTAGAACTTTTTGATGATTTAGATAATCAATTAGATGGTTGGCTAATAAAAAGTGAAAATTATCAGGCTTTAAATACAATACTTCCAAAATTTAAAGAGAAAGTTCAGACAATTTATATCGATCCACCTTTTAAAACAGGAAGAGATTTTTTTTATAAAGATAAATTTCAAGATAGCACATGGCTCACTTTAATGGAAAATAGATTGGAAAAAGCTAAAGATTTATTATCTCCAACAGGAGTGTTATTTGTTCATCTTGATAATAATGCCAATTTTTTATGTAGAATATTGCTAAATAATATCTTCGGAGGTGAAAATTTTTCTTCTGAAATAAACAATTTTTTAGGATTTAATACAAAAAGAGAAATAAAACCACGAAAATTTATTGAACAAAGCGAAGTTATTCTTTGTTATACAAAAAATCAAGAATACAAATTCAATAAAATTGCTACAATTAAGCCTAAGTATCTTATTGGATTAAAAAATTCGAAAATAAAAAATGAATATCTTCTATTTTTTAAAAGCATATTAATTGACGAATCATACTTAAATTATTTTGATGATGGATTATTTCCTGCTTTTAATCCTAATTTTATAGTTATTACGGAAGAAGAAAATGGCGAGACCAAAATTAAAGATGTGGTATTACCTATTTGGGAAAATGGGAAATTTGTAATGAAGCAAGTTTTCAAAAAAGTACAAATTGATGACGAAGAGGATGATAAATATTTTATTAACATTGTTGGAAATATATGGATGGATATTTACAGTTTAAGATACTCCAAAATCAATTACAATGAAGGATTACGTTTCCCTACTCAAAAATTAGAGAAATTGGTTGCTAGGATTATTTTAGCGAGTAGTGATATAAATGATATCGTTTTAGATTTTTTTCTTGGTTCCGGAACTACAATAGCAGCAGCCCATAAGTTGAGCCGAAAGTGGATAGGAATTGAAGTGGGTGACTATTTCAGGGAATTTTATTACGTGAACGGTGAAAAACTCCTTGGAGTATTGGGAAGAATGAAAAGAATTCTATCCGGAGAACAAACAGGAATTTCAAAAGCAGTAAATTGGCAAGGCGGTGGTTTCTTCAAGTACTACGAACTTGAACAATATGAAGATATTTTAAGAAAAGCGAAATATCAAGATATAAATGAACCAAAAACATTATTTGATAAAGATTTCAATTACATTTTTATGCCTGATGAAAAAATGTTATCAGCATTAGAAGTTGATTATGAAAATAATAAAGTTAAAGTTGATTTAAATAAAATATATTCACAAGAAAGGAAAACAATTGATATTGCTGAAACGTTATCAAATTTACTTGGAAAATTTATAAAGAGAATTACAAGAAACGAGGTTGAATTTGAAGATGGACAAAAGATAAATTTAAATGATTTAGACTATAAACTTATAAAACCTTTAATATGGTGGTGGGAAAAAAATGAAACCTAAGTTAATTTTAAGAGAAATTATTGAAAATATAGAGCTTAAAAATTTACCCTATAATTGGCAGAATTTTGATTTTGAGAGCTTTTCAAAAGATAAGAAGCTTTATGATTTTCAAATTGAGGCATTAGAGAATTTTTTAAAAGTTTTGTGGTTTTATTATGAAAAGGACTTTGATTATCAAGAAGGAGAAAATTTAGAAATGAATGATAAAAGAAAAGAAAAATTATTTAAAGAATATTTAGATTATGATTTAAATCGTAAAGATGTTTCTCTTAAATATAAAGAAGAAAAGAAACATAAATTTATTTTAGAAAATGAAGAAATAAGTTTTAAGCATCTGGTGAATAGAGCTGGGTTTTGGATGGCGACAGGAAGCGGAAAAACATTAGTAATTGTTAAAATTATTGAATTTTTAAGGGAACTTATGAAAAGAAAAGAAATTCCTAGTTTTGATATTTTATTTTTAACTCACAGAGAAGACCTAATAAATCAATTTAAAAAGCATATTGAAGAATATAACGAAGGCAGGGAAGAGAGAATTAAAGTTTATGATTTAAAAGAATACGAAAAATTAAAAAGAAGTTTATTTGATCAAAATTTTGTTTTTTACTATAGGGCTGATTTATTTTCTGATGAAGAAAAAGAAAAGATTGTAGATTTTAGAAATTATTATAATAATGGAAAATGGTTTGTAATTTTGGATGAAGCTCATAAAGGTGATACCGAAAAATCAAAAAGACAAAATATATTTTCAATACTTTCTAAAAATGGATTTCTATTTAATTTTTCGGCAACTTTTAGTGAGCCTATTGATTTAATTACTACTTGTTTTGAATATAATCTTTCAACATTTATTGAAAATGGTTATGGAAAGAAAATTTATATTTCAGATTATGAGGCGAGAGCTTTTAAGGATGAGTTTAGACAAAAAGAAAAGCAAAAAATTATTTTAAAAGGGTTAATTCTTTTAACTTATATTAAAAAGCAGCTAAATAAAATTAGAGAAAAAATTCCCAATGCTTATCATAATCCATTGCTTCTTGTTTTAGTGAATTCTGTAAATCAAGAGGATGCTGATTTAAAGTTATTCTTTGAAGAAATTAAAAACATAGCAGAAGGAAGTTTTGATAAAAGTTTAATTGAAGAGGTAAAAGAGGAAATAAGAAAAGGGTTTGAGGAAAAAAGAAATTTTGATATTCCAAAGAATGATGAATTAAGAATAGATCTTAGCTTGCTCTCACAAATAAGTTATGACGATATTTTAAAAGAGGTTTTTAATACTACCAACGAAGGAAAAATAGAAATTTCTTATAGTCCCCGAGAAAAAGGAGAGGTTGCTTTTAAATTAAAAACATCTGATTCACATTTTGCTTTAATGAAAACGGGAAATATGCCAGATTGGCTTGAAAAATCTTTAAAGCAGTTTGAGATTAACTATGAATTTCAAAACGAGAAGTTTTTTGAAGAAATAAATAGTGAAAATTCATCGATAAATATATTATTAGGTTCAAGAGTTTTTTATGAAGGATGGGATTCAAATAGACCGAACATTATTATGTTTATAAATATAGGCACTCAAAAAGATGCTAAAAAATTCGTTTTACAATCAATTGGA
Organism: Caldifarciminota bacterium; assembly: GCA_039803045.1. GTDB lineage: Bacteria > Hydrothermota > Hydrothermia > LBFQ01 > DSFT01 > DSFT01. The sequence goes on along the minus strand of JBDRXT010000089.1, from coordinate 1,858 downwards.
AGAGGTGTAAGAATTGAACCAATAAAAAATGAAAGAAAAAGATTATTGTATATTAAAGAAAAAATAGGTAAGGCTTTTGATGAAATTAAAGATTATGTTTCGTCAATAGAAAGTTTATTTATTTTTGGAACTAATAAAAATGCTATTAAAACTATAATTGACGAGGTTAATACATTCAAAAAAGAAACATTTAGGGGTGTTAAAATCTCTCTCTTCAAAAATGTTGAAGCAATCAAGGAAAATATTTTGTTAATACCGAAATATAAAGATGGAGAAAAAAGAATTTTCGAAGAAGAGATTAGATATGGAATTTCTGAAAATGATTTTGAAAAATTAAAAGAATTTAATGAATTTATTAAAGATGACAGAGTTTTGTTAATGCTTTTTAATACTGAGCCAAAATTAATTAAATATTTTAGAGAATCTTTGACTAAACAAATGAAATTGGATAACGGAAATCATTATAAAAAATCAGACTTAGAAAGAGGTGATGTCATAATAATTTTAAATGATATTTTCAATTTTTGGGGAGCCAGATTTAAAGATTTTGAAAAATTGGAGGAATTAAAAGATGAAATAAGGCATTTTGAGAATGTTGTTATTGAGGAAGTTAAATTCAAAGATTTTAACTCTATAAAAGAAGCTGTTTTAAGCACAAAAAGAAGTTTACCTTTTGAAAATTTGAAATTGGAATATATACCTAACCATTATTATTTTCCTTTAATTTTAAGTAAAGATGAAAAAGTTGATTATATTAAACATATTATTAAGACAAAAAGTGAAGTTGAATTTATTGAAAAACTTGAAAATTACTTAAATTCAGAAAATAATAAATTTAAAGAATTTGATTGGTGGATGTTTAGCAAAATTGATGAAAGCTTAGATGAAGTTTATATTCCTTATTACGATATTGAAAAAGGTTCTATAAGAAAATTTAAACCAGATTTTATATTTTGGCTTAAAAAAGCCAATAATTATTTTATTGTTTTTGTTGATCCAAAATCCACAAAATTCACCAATTATGAAAATAAAATTTATTGGTATAAAAAGTTATTTGAAGAGAATAACAAACCAAAAGCTTTTAAATACAAAAATTTAAATTGTTATGTCTATTGCTTTTTATATACTAATGATAAAGATAAAGTTAGAGGAACTCCTTATGAAAATTATTGGTTTGAAAGCATTGATAAAGTTCTTGATAAAATTTTAAATTCTACTACTACCTTTTGACATAAAAGAAGGTAGCTGAGAGCAAAAGTTATAGCTAAGGCTGGATATGACACTTATGAGATTTTTGATTATGTTGTATGGAGGAAATGGAAGGAGCTAGTTAAACAATAAGCTATTGGGAAACGATAGATTACGTCCATATTTGGGGAAATTTATCCCCCAGCTTGTGGAGGTTTTTTTAAAAAGATTTTTAAACCCGGCGATACAATAATAGCGGAAGAGTTTTGGGATTTTGTAGCCGGTGAAAAAGATACCGATTTTAAAAACCCTACCACCTTAAAATACCGGCAATGGCAAACTTGAAGGAAAAAATAGAATTTGTTAAAAAACTATTCCCAAAAGGCGATACCGCATTGATCGCGGCCCTGCATGAGGTTCAAAACGAATACGGTTATTTGCATCCCGAAGGTATAAAAACGATAGAAGAGGTACTCGGTTATTCCGAAGACCAAATAATGAGCGTTGCATCCTTTTACCACATGTTCCATAAGGAAAAGCCCGGAAAATACCATATACACCTATGTACGAATTTGAGCTGTATGGAGGCGGGGGCTTATAGGATTTTGAAAATTCTGAGGGAGAAACTGGGTGAAGGGAATGAAAACTTTACATATGAGGAGGCTGAATG
>JBDRXT010000088.1:0-5174 GCA_039803045.1 Caldifarciminota bacterium | reverse complement strand
CGAGCCGCTTGAAGCGGTCCAAATTTATACATCTTTAACTTTAACTTTTACAGACCATAGCGGTTGTGCAAATGTGAAAGTTAGTCAAAACGATAGTTTGATTATTTATAGAATTGGATATAAAATGCTTACTCTCAAGAGAAATGAAATTTCAGATAAAGTTTATCTCCAGAGCATTGGAATTACTCTAAAAACTGTTAATGTAATATCAAGAGCTCTAAAAGTAAAAGAAGTGAAGAATTTTAAAGAAGATATTGAAAACACGAATTTCGGAAATATTATAAATAAACCAATCATTTCTGGATTTAATAGAGATAAGTATAATATTATAGTTGATGGGGCATTTTTGTATGATCAAAGTGAATATTTAGATCATCCAATTGTTATTGATTTTGATTTAGTTGAAAATATCTCATTTGGAAGTTCTCAAAGTAATGCAATTTTTGGTTTAAATTCAGTTGCAGGTGGAATTGATCTAAAGTTATTTGAAATTGAAAATTATAAAAAAGTTTCATTCTTTAGTGAATACTCGTCGCAAAATAATAGATTTTCGATAGGATTGATGAACATTAGAAATTATGAAAAATTTTCGTATAAATTTGGCTTGAAAGGTTCAATTAGTCAAGACTTTCTAAATCCACACATTGAAAACACATCAGATAGTTCATTTTATTCAATTATTTCAATTAAACATGGGAATTTTCAAGTTGGTAATTATTTTAGCTTTGTAAGATATGGAATTAGTAATTCAGATAGTAGAGCTAGAAACATACTCCTAAACCCAAGGATAAGTTACAAAAATTATATACTTGATTTACAATATTCTGATCAAAAAGAGTTTGATATTCACGCAATTAAATTAAATCATACTCATGGTGGAACAAGATTAAAGCTATATACAGCCCAGACTATATATAACTCAGATCGCTTGTATTTGAACTTAGCGTTAAATCGCTTTGAAAGTAGTTCTGAAGAGCTCTCAAATTACAGTAGAATACTTCTTACTATGCTATATTCAAACAAGCTTAAGAATTTTTTAAATTACTCTTTTTCTATTATTCCAAATATTTCGGACTTTGATAAAAAATTAAAGCTTGGCTTTTCATTTCTTCTTAATAAATCAATAAATGATTTTGACTTTACAATTTCACAATCAGTAAAATATCCATCACTCCAACAACTTACATTTACAGGAACTCATGAAGCTGCTAATAGATATGAAATTGCTAATGAAAATCTAAGGGAAGAATACTCATTTGATTTCTCAATAGGATATAAACATTCCCTCAATTTCATTTCAATTTCTTTCCTACCATCAATAAACTATGTAAAAGACTTTATTCTCCTAACTCCTCTTGATACAATTATTAACAATCTCCCAGCTTATACATTTAGTAATCAAGATATATACTTTCTAAACGCAAACTTTGAAATTTATTTAATTTTTCTAAGGGATTTAACTTATTCTCTAAACTTATGGTATTCAAAACCTTCTCGTGAAATTCCCTTATATTCAAAACCCCAAATAAAATCAAAACTTAATTACAAATTCTTATCTATATACCATAGAGCTATACTTTCAGATTCAATTTACTCAATTTTCTCAATAGCTTTATCTTATTCGCTAAAGAAATTAGATTTAAGTTTATTACTTGATAATATCTTAAATGAAAATTATGTTGAACCCACAAATCCTTTTAAAACACCTAGTCCATACAGAAGCATATCTGTTAAATTAAGATCTAATTTTTAGGGGGATTTAACCCCCCTATTGATCAATGTATTTCTCAAAAAGTTCAATATGTTTATTCCTCAAGTCAATTTCAATTCCATCTATAAACGCTTTAATAATCCTTGAATTAAATTCAAAAATATCTCCATTGCTAATAAAAAATGTTGCACTTTTATTCTCTTCAATAGAACCATAATTATCATTAATTCCTAAAATTTTTGCACAATTTATAGTTACTGAATTTAAAGCAGTTATTCTATCAAGCCCAAATGCTATGCTACTTGATACATGATAAGGCAAATTCCTTTCATCAAATATTGCAAATGCAGAACCAGTTGTAGAAATACAAAAGTTTATATTATTTTCACTTAATAATTTCGGAAGTGTAAATATATCGTCATAAGGATCATCTTCCATCGGTAATTTATGTATTCCATCTAAAATTACATCAATATTATATTTTTTCAAATAATCAATAGTCTCCCTAATTCCATAAGTTCCTACTATCACAATTCTTAAATCAAAAGCTCTTGAAAATTCAATAGCATTAATTATTTCATCCTTATTACTAACATGCACAAAAACAGGAAGTTTTTTATTTAAAACATCTAAAACAGCATCATAATTTAAATCTCTTCCATATTTGCCCTCTAACAAATAAGCTTTTGCATTTCTAAAGAACTCATAAATTTTTGAAACTTTCTTATTATTCCAGTTTATATGAAGAGCACTTCTTTCCTTTATTAACATCTCTTTTTGAGTTCTTCCATTTAACTTAATAACGCTTGAAAATCCACTTATTAGAGAACCTCTTGGAACACTATTTAAAATTAAAATTCCATTACTTCTTAAAACCCTTATATGCTCACTACTTGGATTTATAGCGTTATAACTTTTTAATAAAGCGTTAAATTCACCAATCTCTGATAAATCATTTGTTGCCCTAACTGCTGCTATTTCTACAAGTCCAATTGCACTTATTGAATTTATAAGTCCTGGATATAAGTTGTTAAAATTGCCATCAATTATTTCAAAGTTTTTAGGAAATTCAATATTCTTAGCAATTTTCTTAATGATTCCATCTTCTACCAAAACATCTACACTATCTATTCTACCGTTTGGAGTATAAACATTTACGTTCTTAACTATAAAACTTTGAGTAATTACGATTAAAATTACAATATTTTCCATTTTGTTCCCTCTTTTGTATCCTCTAAAATAATTCCAACTTTTTTTAAGCTTTCTCTTATTTTGTCAGATAGCTCATAAATTCTATTCTTTCTCAAATCTTGCCTTATTTCAATTATGATATTCATTATTTCATTTAGCTTGTTAATATTCCTTTCAAAACTTAAATCAAAACCCAAAACCTTCAAAATGAATCTAATTGTAAATGCAATATCAATTGCTTTTTCCTTGTTTTTATAAGCTTGATTAACAGCCTCAAAAATAATAGAAATTGCTTTGGGAGTATTTAAATTATCATCCATAGCATTTTCAAAATCTTTAATTATCTGACTAACTAACTTTCCTTCACCCTCAAATTCTAATAAAAAGTTTTTAATTCTCTGCCAACTGTTTTTAGCATTTTCTAATAAATTCTCAGAAAAATCTAAACTTGATCTATAATGTGCCCTTAAGAAAAACAATCTTATAACATTGGGATCGTAAATTTCTAATACATCTTTTGCGGAAAAAAATAATCCTGTTGATTTTGACATTTTCTCCCCCTTAAGTGTTAAAAATCCAGTATGAATCCAAAAATTAGAAAATTTTTGACCAGTAAATGATTCACTCTGCGCTATTTCATTTTCATGATGAGGGAAAATTAAATCTTCTGCACCACCATGAATATCAATTGTTTTTCCGAGATGAGTTATACTCATAGCAGTACATTCTATATGCCAACCTGGTCTTCCTTTTCCAAATGGACTATACCAATATGGTTCATTTTCCTTATAAGCTTTCCAAAGAGCAAAATCATAAGGTTTTCTTTTTGAAGAATCCGGCTCTATTCTATAACCAGTAATTAACTCGTCTAATGTTTTTTTAGAAAGTTTTCCATAGTTTCCAAACTTCTCAACATCAAACCATACATTACTATTTGAAATGTACGCAAATCCATTTTTTAATAAATATTCAATAATTTCAATAATTTCTTGAATATGCAATGTTGCTTTTGGGAAGAATTCAACATTTTTAAAATTCATAATTTTAGCATAATTAATGTATTCCATCTCATATTTTTGCGCTAGTTTTCTCCAATCAATACCTAACTCTTTTGATTTATTAATAATTTTATCGTCAATATCTGTAAAGTTTTGAATATAAACAACCTCATATCCTTTGTACTCTAAATATCTTCTTAAAATATCAAAACTTGTAAATGTTCTTAAATGTCCCATATGTGGAACATCCTGGACAGTCATACCGCATACGTACATTTTAACTTTTCCACTTTCAATAGTTTTAAATTCCCTTAATTCACCAGTTAAGGTATCATGTAATTTCATGGTTCTTCAAAGGGGCAAATAGCCTCGCCCCTAACTATTTATAAGTTTATAAACATTATCATTAATTTTTAGAATGAAAATTCCCTTCGATTTTAGATTTATCTTATAGATGCCATACTTTGCTTGATTAATTCTTGCTTGATGTATTCTAGAACCATTTATGGAATAAACGCTAATATTTAAATCCTTTGCATCTTTAAGATGATATTTTATTATAATTTTTGAATTATTTAAACTTGGATATATACCAAATGGTATAATTCCAATTTCGTCAGAAGAAACATTTACAAAGCAATTTAAAATAGCAGACATTAATTCCTCTCTTTTATTCCATCCAGAATGAGCATTACTAATTGCTTCGAAAGGTCCTGATAGAAACACAGTTTTACACATTCCATTTTCTATCGTATAAACAATAGCTCCTCCATAATCACCATTTCCCAAGACATTTGTCCATTTAAATGCTCTTCGTGCCCCTGCTTGTGGAGATATATCATCATTTGAATTAGCATTTTGAGCTCCATCTGGATTAAATAACCTAAATTTTAGGTTATTTCCAACAGGATCGTTTACCTCTGCTACTATTGTTTTATAAGAAATTCCTGTTTGAACAATATTTGCTCCAAGATAATTTGTAATAAATGCACCGCCATTTGGATCCTCAGCTAAATATTGACTTGATATAAATAATTTCTTCCCACTATTTATCCAAGATATAAGAGTATCTCTTTCCGCTGCTGTTAAAACATTACTACTCCTATTTCCTGTATGCCATATTATAATGGTTCTTGTATTTGAGTAAAATTCATTTTGTTCACTAAACTTTACTACATCATAAACTTTTCCTAAGCTATCAAGAGCTTGCATATAATAATTTTCAAAATTTGTTAATGTATCAGCATCTACTAAAAGTATTTCAGGAAAACCTA
>JBDRXT010000087.1:0-5194 GCA_039803045.1 Caldifarciminota bacterium | reverse complement strand
CTTTCTTCTGTACTAATTCTACCTGCCCTCCTATCAAAAATTTTATTATCTTTTAGTGTTGCAAAATTCCCTCTAATTGCAATATCACCATCTTTCAAGTCTATTCCAATACCAAGTGCTTCTAAAACTCCTCTTTTGATCTCATTTTCAATAGGATTATAACCAAATAGACTAAGATGTGCAGGACCACTACCCGGTGAAATACCTGGCGAAACCGGTTCAATTAAACCAAGCATACTAACTTTTGCTAAATTATCAAGATTTTCTTTTTTAGCATATTCAAGTTCTGTCTTATCGTCAATGTACGGAATACCACCAAGCCCATCAGCTACAAACATAACTATTTTCTTATTATTTTTTATAATCAAGTCCTTTATCATGTTCCTTCTCTCCAACTTTTTAAATATTCTTCTTGTTCTTTAGTTAAGCTATCAATTTCTATGCCAAGTACTTTTAATTTCATTTTCGCAATTTTCTCATCAATCTCGTAAGGAAGTGTATAAACTTTATTTTCTAACTTATCTTTATTTTCTAAAAGATATAAAGTTGAATAAAATTGGTTTGAAAAACTCATATCCATAACTTCTGCAGGATGCCCTTCCGCAGATGCTAAATTTACTAATCTTCCATCAGACAAAAGGAAAATTTTTCTTCCATCTCTTAAATTAAATTGAATTACATGCTCTCTAATCTCTTCATAACTTTCAGAAATTTCAAATAGAACTTGTTTATTTATTTCAACATCAAAGTGACCACTATTTGCAAGAATAACACTATCCTTTGCATTTGAAATTGCTTCTATATTAACAACATTTTTATTTCCTGTAACTGTTATAACTAAATCTGCCTTTTTAATAGCTTCTCTAATTGGCATAACCTCAAAACCATCATAAAATGCCTCAAGCGCTTTAATCGGATCTACTTCAGTAATAATTACTTTTGAGCCCATACCTCTTGCTCTTATAGCAATTCCTTTACCACAATTTCCATAACCACAAACTACTACAGTTTTGCCAGCTAATAATAAATTCGTTGCTCTTAATATACCATCAATCGTTGATTGTCCTGTACCATACTTATTATCAAAAAGATGTTTAGTTTTAGAATCGTTTACTGCAATTATTGGATATTTTAAACTTCCATCTTTTTCCATTGCTCTAAACCTAATAACACCCGTTGTTGTTTCCTCTGTTCCCCCAATAATACCAGATAACATATTATTTATATGAGCATAAGTTGTTAAGTCTGCACCGTCATCAAGTGTTATATGAGGCTCAAATTCTAAACATTTATGAATATGTTCATAATAAGTATTCTTATCTTCATTTTTTATAGCAAAAACTTCTATATCATAATATCTTACAAGTGCTGCTGCAACATCATCCTGTGTAGATAATGGATTACTTGCACATAATCTTATACTTGCTCCTGCATTTTTAAGAGCTATTACTAAGTTTGCTGTTTCAGCTGTAACGTGAAGACATGCAGCAATTCTTATACCTTTTAACTTATCTTTATTCTCACTAGATATAGTTCTTAGAACTTTCATAAAATTTCCAGCCCATTGTATTCTCTTAATTCCTCTTTGAGCTAATTTAAGATCTCTTATATGATATTCCATAATTTGAAAAGTTTAAACCTTAGAAGAAAATCCTTTAAAATTTCAAAATGGTGTATATAATATTGATTGGAGATGAACTACTTGAAGGTTTTACTCAAGAGAGAAATTTATATATTATTTCAAACTTTTTAAGAAAACATAACAAGAAATTGCCAATAAAAGCAATTATTGTAATGGATGATAAGTATGAAATTTCAAAAGTTGTTAAGGATGTTTTAAGTGAAAATCCATCAATAATTATAACAACTGGCGGAATAGGTCCTACTGAAGATGATTTAACTATCGAAAGTATATCAAAAGCTTTGGGTTTAAATCTTATAGAGAGCAATTTTGAAACTAAAATAAAAAAATATAAACTTTTAATTGAAAATTTTAAATTGGTTAAAAATCCTGTGGGAAAAGCACCAGCTCAGTATGGATATTATAAAAATACACTTTTTCTAATTCTTCCAGGTGTTCCATATGAAATTGAAGGCTTTTTAAATGAAAGTGAAATAGGTAAAATACTATTAGAAAAATTAGAAGAAGGAGATAACTTTTTAATTGTTAAAACGAATGGAGTTTATGAGACTCAATTGAGAGAAATTTTACTACCACATTACGATAAGCTTGGATTTTTTGGATATTTGCCAAGAAATGATGGAGTATACTTAAAATTTAAAGGAAGCAAAGAAAAGCTTGAAGAAATAAAACAATTTTTGAGTAAATTGTTAAAAGATTACATATGGGGTTATAATGAAGATAAAATTGAAAAATTAATTGGTGATTTACTAAAGAAAAGAAACTTAAAAATTTCAGTCGCTGAAAGCTTTACAGGTGGAAAACTCTCAAGTCTAATTACAAGTGTCCCAGGCTCGTCAAAATATCTAAAAGGCTCAATTATAGCATATACAAGAGAAATTAAAGAGAAGATTTTAAATGTAAAAACTGAAAATATTTATTCAGAAGAATGTGTTATTGAAATGGCCGAAAATGTAAAAAAATTATTTAACAGTGATATTGGAATTTCAACAAGTGGTGTTGCAGGACCAGACAAGGATGATAACTTAGATGTTGGAACTTGCTTTTTTGGTATATCCTACAAAAGTAGTTTTGCATTTAAATTCAAGTTTTCAGGTGATAGAGTTAATATTATTGAAAAAGGGGCTTATTTTGCATTGTTTAAATTATACCAAATAATACAAATGCCAATTGCATAATTTTCAGAATGACTTATTGAAATCTCTATATTTCTACCATTGAGTAAGTATTTTAACTTATTGCTTAATATAACAATTGGCTTACCTTTGTCAACATTAATTACCTCTATATCTTTAAATGAAAATCCTGAAGTCATGCCAATTTCAAGTGCTTTCAATACTGCTTCTTTAATAGCAAATCTTCCAGCTAAGCTATGAAAAACTTTTTTTCTTGAAAAACAATAACTTATTTCGTTATCAGTAAATATTCTCTCTAAAAATTTTTTGCCAAATCGCTCGTATAACCTCTTAATTCTATCAATCTCAACAATATCAATCCCTACATTCATTTTAAAACTTCCTTAGCAGACTTATAACCCCTTTCAATAATATCATTCAAATCAATCTTAAAGTTCAGTGGATCAATATCAGAAGTATCTACATTTATTAATACGTTTGGCTTATAAGAGCTTATAGTATGTTGAATTTGAGATCTTTGTAAAACATAAATTGAATTAAGTGCAGTTTTAACAATTCCATAATCAACTTGTTTCATTTCTTCAGAACTTTCCAAAAATATATTCTCGGATAAAGAACCAACTACATTAACAGCAACAACATATTTTGCACCTAACTTTTTAGCAATACCTAAAGGTATTGTTTCAATTATCCCTCCATCTACAAGAACTCTACCATTTATCATAACTGGCTTAAAAACTAATGGAAGTGAAATTGAAGCTCTTATTGCATATTTCAAATAACCATTATTAAATACGATATGATTGTAAGTTAATAAGTCGACAGCAGTTATGTAAATTGGAATTTTTGTATCTTTAAATTGTTTATCACCAAATATTTCATCTAAAATATTTTCAACTTTTTTTGAATCAAAAAATCCACTCAAAAAAAACTTAAAATTTAAAATATTTCTAGAAGTTAACACTTTTGCAATAGATCTAATAACATCAGAATTATAACCAAGTGCATATAAACTTCCAATAAGTGAGCCCATAGAGCAACCTACAATAAAATCAAATTTTAATTTTTTTTCTTCAATAGCTTTAATCACTCCGATATGAGCTAATCCCTTAGAACCTCCTCCTGAAAGAACAAGAGCTTTCATCTTACAACAAAAATTTCCATTTTATTTCCAAATGGGTCAACATCTTTAATTATACAATTTACCCTTTCACCAATCCGCACCCCCTTATAATAAACTTTTTCAGTTATTAAAAATTGGGGAAAGAATAGTTCAGACCACTTGTCATTTACTTGACAAACAACTGCTTTCAATTGCTTTTCCAAAAAATACTTCTTAATATAAACATAAGTCCAAAAATCTATTCTACTTCTCTGAATGAGTTTCCTTCTTTTTTCAACTTTAATTGCTATCTTTATAAACTCATTTAATTTCTCCGGATTATAAACTGGTTCAAGGTTATCTATAGCTCTATGTAAATGTTCTTGATTTATTATATCATAAACTCTTCTTAGTGGAGATGTGAATTGAGCATAAACATCTAAACCCATTATATTATGAGGCTTTGGTTCAGGTGAAAGTATTGTTGTTTTAAACATCGTCATTACTTTATAATAATAAAGTGGCTCATTTTCATCTAAATCAATCTCTAATTTATTTTCGTAATTTCTATAAATTGCGGGTAATTTTCGAGATTTTAAAAATCTTGCCGCAAGATAATTATACAAAATCATAAATTCAGAAATTACACTATAGCTTTTGGAGTTTAAATCAACTAATTCATAATCAACATCTTCATCTTTTATTCTAAATCTTTTCATAGGTATAGTAATGTTATAACCGCCATTGTTTAGTCGCATAATTTGAAATTTTCTAGAAATTGTCAAGAGTTTTTTGAATGGTTCAATGCTTAAAATCTTTTCAAAGTTCTTATAATTGAATGTATCTCTTATCTTAATTCTTGTTCTTAAGAACTTATAACTTCTTAAGTTTAAATTATCATCAAATTCCAATAAAAGTGTTAGTGAGTTTTTAATTCCATTGTAAAGTGACAAATTTTCTAAGATGTCTTTTGGAAGTAAGTAAAAATTTTTTTCAGGCAAGTATAAGCTTATAACTCTTTCAAGTAACGATAAATTCCTTGAAATTTTTATTCTTGAACTAACATCAGCAACATGTATATAAACTTTATTTCCATCTATGCTTATTGCATCATCCACTTCACTTGTGTCATCATCAACAGAAAATGTATAAACATTAGTCAGATCAATTCTATCGTATTTATCCTCATCAAGATTTATTTTCAAAGGCTCTTCATAATAAAAGAATGGGAGCTCATTAAACTTTATATATCCTTTTCTTCCAAGGACTTTATATATTCTCAAGTCATCAATCGATAAATTGCTTTTTATTTCT
>JBDRXT010000086.1:0-5292 GCA_039803045.1 Caldifarciminota bacterium | reverse complement strand
TACAATATTTTTCACATCATCAAAATCAACGTCACCAACTAACTTATTATTTAAATAATTTGTTCCAACATCAATAACTATAGAATTTTCTTTTACATACTCTCTATTTATATACATAGCCTTGCCGATAGCACAAATTAATATATCAGCAGTTTTAGCAATTTCTTTTAGATTTGATGTTTTTGAGTGGCATATGGTAACTGTAGCATTTCTATTTAATAAGAGTAAAGATAAAGGTTTTCCCACAATTAAACTTCTTCCAATGACTACAACTCTTTTCCCTTCAACATCTATACCATAGTAGTCTAATAATTCAATAACAGCTTTTGCTGTACTTGGAACAATATATTCTTGACTATATATTAATTTTCCAAGATTTATAGGATTTAAACCTTCAACATCTTTTGTTGGTGAAATTGTAGAAAAAACCCTCAGAACTTGAATATGTTTTGGTAAGGGCATTTCTACAAAAATTCCTTTAATATCTTTTCTTTCATTTAAATTTTCTATTTGAGATATCAATTCTATTTCGCTTATATTGCTGCTTAAGTTAATTATCTCAGTTTCAATTTGAAATTCTGAAAACTTTTTAACTTTAGATTTTAAGTAAGCAATCGTTGATTTTTCATCTGTTAACGATATAATAGCTACTTTTGTAGATTTTATTTTTATCCTTTCATATATCTTTTGTGCAACTTCTTTTCCACTTAAAAGTTCCATTTAAGAATTTAGTTTTAATAAACTTTTATAAGAAAATTATGTTTGTTTTTCTCGTAAATTTGACTTATCTCTTCTTCAATTTTTTTGTTCATTAGAATAAGCTTTATTTGGTCTCTTACATCTTCATATTTGACAACTTTTTCTGGTATAAATTCCTTAACTCTCAATATCAAATAAAATCCATCTTTATAAATTGGACCGATGATAGAATTTTCTTTCACATCTTTAAAGTAAACTTTTAGCTCTTCTGGTATTCCATTTTCTGGTATATATCCTATATCAATTGGCGCAAATGGATAATCCTTTGCAGTTTTTTCAAAATCCCTTTTAGCACTTTCAAGAATTTCTAAAACTTTTCCTCTTGCTCTTTCAATATCATCTTTTGAAGGTTTAACCTTTATAAGGATTTGACTTAATTTTACAGAATCACTAGCTTTTTCTTCTACTTTAAAAATATTATAACCCATTGGAGTTCTCAAAGGTCTTGTATAATAACCTTTACTTATAGAAAATATTTCGTTTATGATTTCCAAACTTAAAAATTGAGCTAAAAAACTTCTATTTAACCATCCAATTTGAATAATGCTATCTTCTGAGTATTTCCTTGCTAGTTTATAAAAATCTTCTCCTTTTTGAAGTTTCTTATATATATCCCTAATCTTATCATAAGCTTTTTCTTCTTGTTCAAAAGATGGTTGAATAGGTATTACGATTTGTTGCAAATAATATATACTTGGTTGCTTTGGAAATGAATCTTTGTAAGTTTGAAAAAATTCTTTGATTTCGTTCTCATCAATTCTGATGTTTGGAGTAATGTATTTTGATATGTATTTTTGAATTAAAATTTGTTTTTTTATAAAATCTCTTTGGCTTTCAAGAAATTCGTTTAATGTTAAATTGTTTTTTTTCAATTCATTTTCAAAAATTTTCTTACCAACTATTAAAAACACTTTATTCCCCAAATCAGGATCTTTGAAGTTTATTATACTATCATCTACGTTATAACTCCTTAGTATTTCTCTTAATTTTGAGGTATCATTTGGGTCAACATTTTCTTCATGTAATTTATTGAAAATTTCAAATCTTCCATATTGAAAGTAAATATTATCAAGATAGCTATTGTAAGCAATTTGAATATCTTCATTTGAAACAGATAAAGTTGTATCTGATTTAGCTAGTTCTAATATTACTCTTTGTTTTATAAGGTTTTCTAAAATAGCTTTTTTAATCGAATCATTTTCAACTATTGTTGATGCTCTATATATTTCTTCAAGTTCTGATTGAAAAATTGGTTCGTTATTAACAACAGCAATAACTTTATCTAATAGCTTTAAGCTATCTATTTGGAGTACTAAAAATATCATTTCTCTTCCTTCTTTTTCCAATCTTCTAAAAACTTTTGTAGTCCAATATCTGTAAGAGGATGTTTTATCATTTGATAGAATACAGCTGGAGGAATTGTTGCTATATGAGCTCCATAAAGTGCTGAAATTAGAACATGTCTTGGATGTCTAATACTTGCTGCTATAACCTCTGTTTCAATTTCATGTATTGTGAATATTTCTACAATTTCTTTAATTACTAATAATCCGTCATGTCCAATATCATCCAGTCTTCCAATAAATGGCGATACATATCTTGCTCCTGCCCTTGCTGCAATAAGTGCTTGAATTGGATTAAAAACTAATGTAGTATTTATATTAATTCCCTTATCTGATAAGTATTTTATAGCTTTAATTCCTTCTTCTGTAAAAGGTATTTTTACAACAATATTTGGATGAATATCTGCAAGTCTTTGTGCTTCTTCTATCATTTCTTCAAATTTAACACTTGTAACTTCTGCAGAAACAGGACCTTTCACAATCCCACATATTTGTTTTAATATTTCATATGAGTTTCCTTTTTCTTTTGATAATAGAGATGGATTTGTTGTAACTCCACTTATAATACCCCATTCACTCAATTTTTTAATCTCTTCAATATTTGCACTATCTACAAAGAATTTCATAAGTTTTGAAAATTTTAAAGCTTTAAAATTTCAAAATGTCGAAGGGGCAAGATAAAAAAACAAAAAGGAGGTTAAAACTATGAGAAGTTTGATATTAGC
Organism: Caldifarciminota bacterium; assembly: GCA_039803045.1. Classification (GTDB taxonomy): domain Bacteria; phylum Hydrothermota; class Hydrothermia; order LBFQ01; family DSFT01; genus DSFT01. The sequence continues at coordinate 2,465 of JBDRXT010000086.1, read as the reverse complement.
GTTTTTACTTGTAGGTTGCCCCACCAAACCAAGAAGTTAAGGTTATGTCTGAGGTAGAATATGGTAAATTTAAAACTTCAAAGAGAGTTTGGTATGCACTTTATGGGCTTGTACCTTTAACAGATAATTCTACGGCAGATATTATTCAGAAATATAATCTTAAGAATGTAAAAGCTGAGAGTAAAATGACAATAGTTCCAATGACTATAGAGATCGAGGGAGATATTGAAAAGTAAATATAAGTTTTTTGCCCCTTCGACATTAATATATTTCAATTGGAAGATTTCTTGATTTCCAATCTTCGAAACTACCTTTGTAATGCTTTACATTATATCCTAATGCCTTTAGTATTTCATATGCTTTTGAGGATAGTATTCCCTTTTGACAATAAACTACAATTGTGTCATGTTTTGATATTTGAATAAGTCCTTTTTTGAAATCATCTCTTAGCCTATCTAAGGGTATATTATATTTCGTTTTGGGGATATGGCCTCTTTTGAAAGCTTCGTTACTTCTTACATCAATAAGAACAATGTTCTGATTTTCTAAATTTTTTAAAATATATTCAGCATCTACAACATCACTTGATTCTTTACAAGCAACTAAAAATATTAAAAAAGCAAATTTTCTCATAGTTTTAAAATTGATTCTCTTTCAAAGCCATATGAGATATAAATTATTTTCTTATTTAAAGATTTTTCAATAAAGCTTATATATTCCTGTGCTTTCTCAATATTATCGAATCCTTTAAATGTCTTATAGATTGGCTTTACATTTTCTAAGTCATAGACAGGTGGAAAATCAATTATTTTATTTTTATATTCATAAGCAATACAAATTTTAACTTCGTCTAAACCAAAGAGAACATCCAATTTCGTTAAAATTAAGTAATTTATATTATTTACAATAATAGCGTATTTAAGAAGAACTAAGTCAAGCCAACCGCATCTTCTAGCTCTTCCAGTTGTAGAACCATACTCGTTTCCTTTATTTCTAATATAATCACCAATTTCATCGTTTAATTCTGTTGGAAATGGACCTTTTCCAACTCTTGTAGTATAAGCTTTAAAGACCCCTATGTTTTCATCTATCATATTTAATGGAATACCTAAGCTTATTCCTATACTAGATGTTATAGTATGTGAGCTTGTAACGTATGGATATGTTCCAAACGTAATATCTAAAAGTGTACCTTGTGCACCTTCGAAAATTATTCCCTCTTTTTCATTTAATATTTCATATTGAGTATCAGAACTAAATTCACTCAAAAAATCCCTAAAACTTATTAGATATTCATAAACTTCTTCAAATTTCATAATTTCTCTATTATAACTCGATGAAATTAAATTCTTGTTAAATTCGTAGTTTTTTATCAAAGCATTTTTTAATCTATCCTTGTCTAGTATATCAAAAACTTTTATTCCAATTCTTGCATATTTATCTCTATATGCTTGTGATATTCCCTTCTTTGTGGAACCAATGCCTCTCAAACTTTCCTCAATTTCATCTTCTAATTTGTGATATGGCAATATAACATTAGCTCTATAATCAATTAAGATTTTAAAGTCAATGTGTTTTATCTGTTCTATTTCTTTCTTTAATTCTTCAATATCCAGAACAACCCCACTTCCTATTATACCCTTTTTGCCTCCCCAAAGTAGCCCACTTGGTAATTGATGAAAAACATATTTTTTGTTATTTACATATACAGTATGACCTGCATTTGGACCACCTTGAAATCTTACGATTGTTTTATAATCTTTTGCAAGATAATCCACTATCTTGCCCTTTCCCTCATCTCCCCATTGAAGCCCGACAACGGAAATATTTTTCAAGCTCAAAATTTTAAAGCTTTAAAATTTTCAGAACTTATGAATGATTATTTTATAATACTCTTAATTTTTATCTTTGGAATTTTTCTTGCTTATTCTGTTCTTATATTATCTTATTTCTTAGGTCCTAAAAGGAAATTTGTAGAAAAGCTTGAACCTTACGAGTCAGGAATAAAGCCAGGTAAATGGGCAAATCAGATAAATATACATTATTACTTAGTAGGATTAGCTTTTTTAATTTTTGATATTGAGGCAATATTTCTTTTCCCCTGGGCTTTAAATATACAAAATTTAAAACTAATATCTTTTTTTGAAGTTTTTGTGTTTATATTTATTTTGCTAATTGGATATTTCTATATTCTTTCAAAAGGAGGCTTAAAATGGAACTAGAAGAAAAGATAATTGAAAAGCAACTGCTTAGAGCTATTATTTTAACAAAAGTAAAAGATGCTTTTGAATGGGCTATAAATTGGAGTAGGGGAAATTCTATATGGCCTGCAACATTTGGACTTGCTTGTTGTGCTATTGAAATGATGGGAAGTTCTATGCCAAGGTATGATATGTCGAGGTTTGGATATGAAGTTTTTAGAGCATCCCCAAGACAAGCAGATTTAATGATCGTTGCGGGAACTG
>JBDRXT010000085.1:0-5338 GCA_039803045.1 Caldifarciminota bacterium | reverse complement strand
TTCCCTTTTCTTTTTAAGCCTTCAACTTATACATATGCTCTATTGGCTACATTTATTCTCTTGCCAAAATTAAGAACTTTGACTATACCTAGCTTGTTTAACATATTAATTTTGATATTTATAACACTTACCTCGGATTTTAGATTTGTTCTTTCATCTTACTTGTTGTCAATTATCTTAATCTCAATTCTTATAAACCACCTTAGAGACAAGTATACCTATTTCAAAAATAATAACAAGTGGAAGAGCTAATAATAACATACTAAATGCATCAACTGTTGGAGTTATAATCGCCGCGGCTATGAAGATAACCAAGATTATTATCCTTCTGTATTTTGAATAAACACTTGGATGAACTACCTTAAAAGCTGATAATATAGTCATAGCTATCGGAATTTGAAAAAGAAATCCAAAAGAAAGAGACATAAATAACAAAAAATTTAAATAATCATCTGCCCTAATTAATGCTTTTAAATTCTCATTAGAAAAACTCATTAAGAATTTAACACCAATTGGGGTTATCACGAAGATTGAAAGAAATATTCCAGAATAAAACAATACAATTGAAAATAATATACCTAATAACAAAACTTTTTTTTCATTCTCAAAAAGGGCAGGTTCTAAAAACTTCCAAAATTGATATACAATAAATGGAAATGAAACAAAAATTGAACATAATAAGGATAATTTTAATTTTACATTGAAAGCTTCAATTGGTGAAAAAAAATATAAGCTACCAACCGGCTTTGAAATAAAACCTAAGATATTATCAGAAAAAACAAACGATCCTATAAAACTTGGAATTAAAAATATAATTATGTAAATTATTCTTCTTCTTAATTCCGCTATATGATCCCAAAATGTTTGCTCATTCATAAAATTCTCTCTATTCTTGCACCAATACTATTTAGTTTAATTTCAATATCCTCATAGCCCCTATCAATATGTTCTACATTTTCAATAATAGTTGTTCCTTCTGCTATAAGTCCTGCTATTACTAAACTTGCACTTGCTCTTAAGTCAGTTGCATTTACAATAGCAGATGTTAATTTATCAACACCTCTTATTATTGCAATATTATCATTTATCTTAATATCTGCTGACATTCTCATTAATTCATAAGCATGTGCAAATCTATTAGGATAAATATTCTCTTTTATAAAACTAATTCCATTTGCTATTGAAAGCAAAGCCATAAATTGAGCTTGCATATCAGTAGGAAAACCTGGAAAAGGATATGTTTGAATTTCAATAGGTTTTGGTTTTCTTACACCCTTCACAAAAACTAGATTTTCATACATTTTTAAATTTATACCAGCTTCTATTAGTTTGTCAACAACTGGTCTAATATGCTCTAAAATAACATTCTTTACAACTATTTCATTATTTTCAAAACTTCCTATTACCAAAAAAGTTCCTGCCTCTATTCTATCTGGAATTATCTCATATTCATCAATTTCTAAATTATCAACTCCTTCAATTATTATTTCATCAAATCCAGCTCCTGTAATTTTAGCTCCCGCTCTATTCAGAAAATTCGCCAAATCTACAACTTCAGGCTCAAGGGCACAATTTGAAAGAACTACTCTCTTATTCTTTAATAAACTTGATGTTATCATCAAATGAATCGTAGTTCCCACGCTCTTAAATGGTAATTGTATATATGCATCTTTAAAATTGTCAATATTAGCAATTATATTTCCATGTTCAATTTTTATGTCTGCTCCAAGTTTTTTTAATCCGTCAATATGAAAATCAATTGGTCTTGGTCCAAATGAACACCCACCAGGCATATAAACTATAGCTTTTCCAAATTTTACTAATAAAGGTCCCAAAACATATATACTTGCTCTCATTTTAGTTACTAATTCATAGGGAGCTTGATATTTATTTATATCTCTTGGATCAATTTCTATAACATTTTTTGAAATTTTATTAACTTTTACCCCAAGGTATTTTAAAAGTTCTGACATTGTTCTAATATCTTCTACATCTGGAATATTTTTTAAAATTACAGGTTTATTTAATAATATACAAGCTGGCATTATAGCAAGTGCAGAATTTTTTGCTCCAACAATTGAAATCTCACCCTTTAACATTCTTTGACCCTCAATTCTAAATCTCACAAGCTTTAAAATTTTAAAGTGATTGTAAGTGTAGAAAAAGCAATAGATGAGGTAAAAAATGGAAATTTACTAATTATCATAGATGATGAAGATAGAGAAAACGAAGGAGATTTCTTTATTCCAGCACAAATAGTAAAACCTGAACATATTAATTTTATGGCAAGGGTGGGAGGAGGACTTGTTTGTATATCAATAAATTATGACAGATTCAATGAACTTGAGTTAAATGTTCCAATAGAAAATAAATCAAAATTTTCAACTCCATTTGGTTATCCAATTGATTATAAAGATGTTAAAACTGGTACATCCGCTTATGAAAGAGCACTAACTGCAAGAATGGTATGTGATATTACAAAAAAAGCTAATGATTTTATAAAACCAGGTCATTTATATACGCTTCAAAGCAAAAAAGGTGGAGTACTCGAAAGAGCAGGACATACAGAAGCAAGTGTTGATATTTCAAAATTAGCCAATTTTTATCAAGCAGGTGTAATTTGTGAAATTATGGACGATGACGGAAATATGGCAAGATTACCAAAACTTAAGGAAATTGCAAAAAATTATAATATAAAAATAGTAATGATAAAGGATTTAATAGCTTATAGGTTTAAGATGGAAAAAATTGTTTTTAGGATTTTTGAAAAAATTGTAAGAACAGAATTTGGTGAGTTTATACTTTACGTTTATAAGGATATTTATGACAAACATCATTATGTTTTGGAAAAGCCTACAAAAAATGAAGTTAAGTATGTAAGAGTTCACAGAAAGTATATTTTGGCAGACGAACTTTTTATAATGGATGATTTGAATTATGGCAAAAAGAAAAGAGCTTTAGAAATAATATCAAGGGAAGGTGGAGCTTTTGTTTATCTTGACTTTGAAGATAGTGTAAGTGAAAATGATAAAATATTTAGAAATTATGGAATTGGAGCACAAATTATAAAAGACTTAGGCTATGAGAAAATTATTGTAATAACACCAAATCCTATGAACTATAAAGGTATTGAGGGTTTTGATATTGAAATTATTGATTTTATATACTAGCTAATCTTGTTTCAAAAACCTCAAATATCCGTTTATAAATTCTTTTGAACTCATTATCTTTCTGTTTTCTGGTTGAAGTTGTAAAATCTTTACTCCACCATTTAACGCTCCAATTACAAAACTTTCCTTATCTACATAAATTTCATAGGGTTTCAATTTAATATTAACTGGTAAAGCTCTATAAAATTTCAAATACAAATTTTTAAAATAAGCTCTCGCAGTAGGTTTTGGAGATAGTGCATTTATTTTTCTAACTATATTAATATGCTCATCATTAAAGTCTAAGAATAACTCTTCCTTTTTAATTTTCTTAGCATAAGATGGTTCTCCAATCTGCTCTTTTAGTTCTACATTTCCATTAATGAAATCTTCTATTGCTTGCTTTAGAAGCTTTGCACTTATTTTTGATAAGATAGGTAATAAATCGCCTTTTGTCATTTCAATTGTATAGTAAACTTTTTCTTGCTTTACAATTTTTCCCTCATCTATTCTTTCATTCATTAGAATAATACTTACTCCAAGTTCATTACCATCCATTAAACATCTTTCAATAGGGGCAGCTCCTCTATATTTAGGAAGAAGTGATGGATGAATATTTAAAGGTGCTATTTTAGGAAGTTTTAGTGTTTTTTGCTTTAATATTTTTCCATAATCACAAACTATTACAAAATTTGGCCTTTTTTCAAAATCTATCTCCTCTGGTGTTTCAACTTGAATAACTTCAATATTTTTCTCGAGAGCTATTTTCTTAATAGGAGGTGGTTCTAAGTTTAATCCCCTACCCCTTAGTTTGTCAGGTATTGTAATAACCTTATCAATTTTTATATAATTTAATAGCTCTAAAAATACAAGACTTCCAAATTCACCACTTGAAAAATAATAAATCATTAACTACAATTACAGTTTTTCCCACAACAACACTTATGATTTATTGTAGATATGATAATTTGAGAGTAATAATCTGGATCCTCATTGAATTTATTTAAACATTCATCTGAACAGAACATTAATATATACTCGTTTACCTGATAAGTTTTTGTACTATCATCAAATTCAACCTCACTCCAACATACAGGACATGTCAAAATAGCATATTTTGGTGTCATGTTAAAATTTTAAAGCCTACTTCCGATTCAAAGAATAACTTTAAAATTTTCAACTATGATTTATGAATACGTAAATGCAAGAGTTTTAAAAAGAAGTTCAAAACTTTTGGATTTAAATTCATTTAGAAGTTTCTTGGATTTTAAATCCCTAAGCGAACTTACAAATTACTTAAGGAACACTTGGTACAGTGAATACATATCACAGATGAAAAGTGAAAGTTTAGAAAGTTTCCTTGAAATGCTAAAAAGAGCTTTCTCGGATGAAGTTGAAAAAGTTGTAAGTTTCTCCGGTAAAGAAATCGGTAAAATCTTAAAAGCGTATTTATCAAGATGGGATTTGTATAATATTTTAACAATAATTAGAGGAAAATTTAGTAAGTTTAGTAATGAAGAAATAATTGAAGGAATAATGCCATTTGGTAGCATTTCAAAACTTCAAATAAACGAATTATTAAATGCTAATGAAGCTTATGAAGTTCTTGACAAACTTGCTTCTATGGGCATAAAGCTTCCTTTTGAAATTAGCACACAACTAAACAAACTACTAAGAGAAGGTGATTTAAGAAGTGCTGAATTTTATCTATATAATGAATTTTATAGAAAAATTCTATTCTCAATCTCAGATATAGAAGGAATAGAACCACTTAGAAGAATAATTGGAATGCAGATAGATTTAAGAAATATTGTTTCGATACTAATTCTTCTAAGTGAAAATATTAGTCCATCAACAAAAATTGAATTTATAGGTGGTGGAAATTTAAAAAGCGAAGAACTAAACAAACTTTTAAATTCCGAAAGTTATGAAGATGCTTTAAATGTCTTAAAAGAAACAATATATGGAGAAGTTATAAAAAATGAGAAAGAATTATTTAAAATTGAAAGAAAATTAGAAAGCTACATTTACAAATATACTTATTATCTAAGAGCAAAAAATTTTGATAATATTGGACCACTCCTTTCATATATTTCAAGAGTTGAAGTTGAGATCATGAATTTAAGGATTATTGCTATTTCGATAGATAGAGAAATTTCAAGAGAAGAGACAGAAAGTTACTTAATTTG
>JBDRXT010000084.1:0-5563 GCA_039803045.1 Caldifarciminota bacterium | reverse complement strand
AATGTCTTAAATTTCATTTTCATTAATAAGATGTCCAAGTTTTCTAATTTTTGTAATGAGATATTTTCTATTGTGCTCATTTGCTTTAGTAATTATAGGAATTCTTTCAATTACCTTAACTCCATACATTTCAATTTCTTTTATCTTTTTTGGATTGTTAGTTAAAAGTCTAATTTCACTAATTCCTAAATCTTTTAGTATTTCAAACGCAGCTCTATAATTTCTTAAATCTGCTTCAAATCCAAGTTGATGATTAGCACTTACAGTATCATATCCCATATCTTGCAAGCTATAAGCTCTAATTTTATTTACAAGTCCTATTCCCCTTCCCTCTTGATTTAAATATATTAAAATTCCACTACCTTCTTCTACAATTCTCTTTAGAGCATATTCAAGCTGAAATCCACAATCACATCTCATTGAATGAAAAACATCTCCTGTCGTACATTGAGAGTGAACTCTTACTAAAATACCATTTTTTATTTGACCAGTTATTAATACCAAGTGCTCCTTATTATTCTCACTATAAGCCCTCACAATAAATTCGCCATAAATTGTAGGCAATTTGCTTTGGGCCTCAAACTTCACCATAGAAAACCTTCTCAGCTCTATAAGAACTTCTTACAAGAGGACCACAAAAAGCTTCAATAAATCCAAGTTCTAATGCTATATCTCTATACCACTTAAACTTATATGGAGGAACATATTCAATAACAGGTAAGTGTCTTTTTGTAGGTTGTAAGTATTGTCCTATTGTAATAATATCAACTCCAACATTTCTTAAATCCTTCATAGTTTGAATAACTTCTTCTTCTGTTTCACCAAGTCCTACCATAATAGAACTTTTTGTTAATATACTTGGATTAACTTTTTTGGCATATTCTAAAACAAATAGAGATTGTTTATAATTTGCTCTAAAATCTCTAACTTTTGGGGTTAATCTTTCAACTGTTTCTAAATTGTGAGCAAAAACGTCAATTTGAGATTTCGCTATTAAACTAATTGAGTTTTCATTTCCTCCAAAATCACCAACAAGCACTTCAATCCTAATATTCTTCAAACTCATTCTAATTTTATCTATTATCTTATAAATATGAAAAGCTCCTCCGTCTGGCAAGTCATCTCTATCAACCATAGTTAGAACAACGTATTTAAGATTTAAATGTTTAATTGTTTCTACAACGTGTAACGGTTCCAATGGATCTACCCATCCTTTTGGATTTCCTGTTTTTACTGCACAAAACTTACAATTTCTTGTGCAAGTATCACCAAGAACCATTATGGTAGCTGTACCATAAGACCAACACTCATTCAAGTTTGGGCATCTTGCCTCTTGACAAACAGTATATAAATTTTTCCTTTTTAAAATTTCTTTTACATCTTGAAATTTTCCATTATATTCAAGTGTGATTTTTAACCACTCTGGTTTCTTATGCATTTTAAAATTTTAAGGGATTTACAATTCTACTTTAAAATTTTGAAGTTTTATGAAAACTTTTTATATAAAAACTTTTGGCTGTCAAATGAATGAACTTGATAGTGAACTTATTAGACAAAAGCTTATAAGTGAAGGATATATTGAATCTAAGAGTGAAAAATCAGCTCAATTAATTCTAATAAATACGTGTTCTGTTAGAAAAAAAGCAGAAGAAAAAGCTATTCACTTTTCAAGAGAAATGAAAAATAAAAATAAAACTGTGATAATGCTTGGATGTTTAGCACAACATAAAGGAGAAAAATTATTAAAATTATCAAAAGCTGATTTAGTAATTGGAACAAAAAGCTATGAAAAATTAATTGATATTTTGTTAGATTTTGAAAAGAGGAAAACAAAAAGAGCAATTTGTGAGGATTTAGGAATATTTCAACTTAAAAGTAGAAAAGTAAGAGAAGGGGAATTTTCAAGTTATGTTAATATTCAGCATGGATGCGATAATTTCTGTACATTTTGTGTAGTCCCTTATACAAGGGGAAGAGAATATTCAAGAAATGCAAATGATATATTAAGTGAAATTAAGCAATTAGAAGAACAAGGGATAATTGAAATTGTCTTGCTTGGACAAAATGTCGATTCTTACTTTGATGGTAAATACGATTTTGCAGACTTACTAAAACTAATTGAAGATAACACAAAATACATTAAGAGAATTAAGTTTACAAGCCCTAACCCAAGAGATATGAGCATGAAAGTTATTAAAACAGTTGCACAATCTGAAAAAATCCTAAGATGGATTCACTTACCACTTCAATCAGGTTCAAATAAAATACTAAAGAGAATGAATAGAGGATATACGAAAGAAGAATACATTCATCAAGCACTAACAATTAGAGATATCATAAAAGATGTATCAATTACAACAGATATAATTGTTGGCTTTCCAGGAGAAAGTGAGGAAGATTTCAGAGAAACACTTGATGTTGTAAATAAAGTTAAATATGATGGAGCATATATGTTCAAATATTCACCAAGAGAAGGAACACCAGCAAGCCTATTTAAAGATCAGATTGATAACGAAACAAAAGGAAGGAGATTAAGAGAACTGATAGATATAGTTAACATTAACATTCAAAAGAGAAGGAAGTTAATGTTAAATAATGAATATGAAGTCTTAATAGAAGGAATTAGTGAAAAGGATTTTGGCTATAGCATTGGCAAGACTTTTAATAATATATCTGTAATTATCAAGGGAATGTACAAACCAGGAACATTTATAAGAGGAATTGTAAAAGAAATAAAGGGCAATACTCCCATATTGGAAAAAAGTGGAAGTTGAGATCTTAAAAAAGTACAAGAATGGAGAAATTTCGATAGTAGAATTAATTTTAAAGAGCAAGATGGTATATAAAACCTTAAAAATGATTTACGAAATGAATAATCAAAAAAAACTCTCTCTTGGTGTAAGAAAAATTGGAGAGCTACTTGGATATAAAAACGTAATCTCAAAAATATTAAAAATACTACAAAGAGAAGAAATTATAACGTTTGAAAATGAAAAAGTCTTCAACAAGAAAAAAGCCAGAAAAGTAGCATACTTAACGAAAAAGGGAGAAATCCTATTTAAACAAATAAAAAAATTCAAAATCATTATTTTAAAGAAAAAAATTGAAATGATAAAAAGAGAATTAAATGAAATATAAGATATTGGATAAGCTTTAAAATTTTGAGTTATGATAAAAAACGATATCACAATCAGAGTAGCGGGAAGAGCAGGAGATGGAAGTTTAACAACAGCAGATGTACTTTCAAAAATTTTTAAGGATATTGGTTTATGGTTAGTAACGTATAAAGACTTCCCATCAAACATAAGAGGATTACCAACAAATATCACATTAAGAGCAAATGAAAAGAGAATATATTACGGTAGGAAAGATGAACTAGATTATTTACTTGCTTTTGATAAGAAGAATGTTGAAATTCATATTCAAGATGTTACTAAGGGTGGTGTTATAATTTACGATAATTCAAATGAAAATTTAACTGAAAATCTAATAAGAGAGGATATTCATTATTATTTTGTTCCAATGCAATATATAGCAAAAAATCAGCTTGGTCTTGAAGTAATAAAAAATCTCATAGCGGTTGGGGTTATGGTTTATCTACTAAAAATGGACTATGAAAGAACTAAAGAGATTATATATAATTACTTTTTAAAGTCGAAAGGCGAAAAAATAGCAAGTAAAAACATTGAAGCATTTGATGCTGGCTATAATTATGCAAAAGATAATATCCAAAAGAAAGATGATTATATTATTCAAGAAGTGATTAATCCTCAAAAAACTTACTTTATAATGGGAAATGAAGCAATTGCGTTTGGAGCTATAGTGGGTGGTTGTAGATTTTATTCAAGTTATCCTATAACACCAGCAAGTGAATTATTAGAAATATTATCAAAAGAATTACCAAAGTATTCCGGCGTAGTAATTCAAGCAGAAGATGAAATCTCAGCAATAAACTTTGCAATGGGGGCAGGTTATGCGGGCATTAGAGCTATGACAGGGACAAGTGGTCCAGGAGTATCACTAAAAACTGAAACAATAGGTCTTGGAGTTATGAATGAAACACCTATAGTAATATATCTTTCACAAAGGGCTGGACCCTCAACAGGACTTCCTACAAAAGTAGAACAATCTGATATTTACCATGCTATATTTGGTGGTCATGGAGATGCTCCAAGAATAGTTATAACACCTGGTAATGTTAAAGAAATGTTTGAATTTACAATTTTAGCTTTTAACTTAGCTGAAAAATATCAAACACCTGTCATTTTATTAGCAGACCAAATCTTAGCACAAAATAAATATACAATTCCAGTTGAAGAAATTAACATAAAAAATGTAAAAATTGAAAGAGGAAAACTACTAACTCAAGAAGAATTAAACAAATTAATATCAAATAATGAGAAGTATTTAAGATATAAAATTACGGAAGATGGAATATCTCCAAGAGCAATACCTGGAATGGAAGGTGGAATATTTACAGCAAACTCGAATGAACATGAGGAAGATGGATATACAACTGAAGATCCAAAGAAAAGAAGTAATATGCTTGAGAAAAGATTAAAGAAAATTTACCAAACTGCAAGAAATAGCGGCGATTTACCTGAAGATTTAATTTTTGGGGAAGGGGATATTGGACTTATTGGTTTTGGATTTACATATGGTCCTATCATGGAAGCTATGGAAAGACTAAATAATATAGGTATAAAAACGAAATTTTTACAAATTAGAACACTATGGCCATTAAACCAAGATAAAATTAAGAAATTTATAGATAGCTGCAAGAAAGTTATAGTGGTAGAACAAAATGCCCAAGGACAATTATCAAATGTTATAAAAATGTTTTATCCAGAACACCATAAGATAGAAAGTTTGAGAAGATACGACGGAAAAGGATTTACTCCAGGTGATATAGTAAATAAAGTTTTAGAGATAAAATAGGCTATCTACCTTATTAAGAGTTTATCTTCAAATATAAGAGACTTTATAAAATAAATACCAGGTTTTATCTTAAGTTCATAAGAACCCTCTTTATATGACACTAACTTTTCACCATTTGATTTATAAATCGAAAATGGAGATTTTGCATCTATAACAATTTTATCTCTCTGATATTTAATTCTATATGGCTTTTCTCTACTCAAAACTTCTTCAACAGTAGTTACAGAAGTATAACTATAATAAGTATGGCCAACACCTTCTCTATAATCGTTCGCCCAACTTGTATAAATCTTACCATTATCTATAATCCATCCATTGTAATCATGTCCCATAGGATTCTCACTAAATGGAAAATTCACAGAGCTTACCCTTTGAGGAGAACTAAAACTTTGGCCCCAATTATTAGAAAAAGCCCAATATGTAGCCCATGTCCCCATACTAAATTGACCACAGGAACCATAAGAGCTCACTCTACCTTGCCATTGAGCAAAAATCCTATCACCAGAACTTGCAAGCATAGGAAGAACTTGTTGAGTACCACCAGCATTTTGTGAAATATAATAACTAGTCAAACTATTTCCGCTACCTGTCCAGACGCCTACTCTCGCCTTACAATTTCCATCCA
>JBDRXT010000083.1:0-5595 GCA_039803045.1 Caldifarciminota bacterium | reverse complement strand
GTTTAAATCGACTAACAGTACCAGATAGAGCTACAATTTCAAATATGTCACCAGAATTTGGTTGTACTATAACATATTTCCCTATTGATGAACAAACATTAAATTATTTGAAGCTAACAGGAAGAGATATTGAACTTATAAACATAGTAGAGGCTTATGCTAAAGAAAACTTATTATGGAGAGAAAATGAAGATAGTATTATTTATACTGATGTTATTGAGGTTGATTTGTCCAAAATTGAACCAAGTATTTCAGGTCCTAAACGTCCCCACGATAGAATATCTTTAAATAACGTTAAAAATTTGTTTAACTTTAATGGAAATGCAAAAAAAACGAATATCAAATATGGAAATATTGAGCTTGAGTTAAAAGATGGAAGTGTTGTTATAGCAGCAATTACAAGTTGTACAAATACTTCAAATCCAAGTGTAATGATAGGAGCAGGACTATTAGCAAAGAAAGCTGTTGAAAAAGGATTATCAAAAAAACCTTGGGTTAAAACTTCATTAGCACCAGGTTCTAGAGTTGTTACAAAGTATTTAGAAAAATCTAATTTATTACCATACTTACAAGCACTTGGTTTTCATATCGTAGGATATGGTTGTACAACGTGTATTGGAAATTCGGGAAGTTTGCCAGAAAAAATTTCTAACGCTATTTTAGAAAATAATTTAGAAGTAGTTTCTGTCCTTTCAGGAAATAGAAATTTTGAAGCAAGAGTTCATCCTTTGGTAAAAATGAATTTTTTAATGTCTCCTATGCTTGTAGTAGTTTATTCAATTGTAGGAAGGATAGATGTAAATGTTTTAGAAGAAGTTTTAGATTATGATCCAAATGGAAATCCAGTTTATTTAAAAGATATTTGGCCATCTCAAAGTGAAATTATTGAAGTTATAAATAATGTTTTAGAACCAAAAGATTTCTTAGAGAACTATAAAAACATATTTGAGGGGGATGAAAGATGGAAAAAGTTAGAAGTTGAATTTTCAAAGTTATATAATTGGGATGAAAATTCTACATATATAAGAAGAGCTCCATATTTTGATAATATGGAAATTGAAATAGGAAAATTAAAAGATATAGAAAATGCGAGAGTTTTAGTAATGTTGGGTGATTCAATTACAACAGATCATATATCTCCAGCGGGTTCGATAAGTCCAAAATCTCCTGCAGGTGAATATCTAATATCAAAAGGTGTTGATATTAAAGATTTTAATTCATATGGTTCAAGGAGGGGTAATCATGAAGTAATGATAAGGGGAACATTTGCAAATGTAAGATTGAAGAATTTACTAGTTGATAGGGAAGGGTGGTGGACTATTTATTTACCTGAAAATAAAGAAATGACGATATATGAAGCAAGTTTAAAATATAAAGAAAATAAAATTCCACTTATTGTATTAGCAGGAAAAGAGTATGGTAGTGGTTCATCAAGAGATTGGGCTGCAAAGGGACCATATTTACTTGGTATTAAAGCAGTTATAGCAGAAAGTTTTGAAAGAATTCATAGGAGTAATTTAGTAGGAATGGGTATTTTACCATTACAATTTAAGGAAGGTGAAAGCTATAAGAAGTTGGGGTTGAGTGGAAAAGAAGTATATAATATAAATGGAATTAGTGAGGGATTAGAACCAAGAAAATTATTAAAAGTGCAAGCTATTAAAGAAAATGGTGAAATTATCGAATTTGAAGTAATTTGTAGACTTGATAATAACGTGGAGATAGAATATTATAAAAATGGTGGAATTTTGCAATATGTTTTAAGGAAGTTCTTAAAAATATGAAAGAATTTTTTGTAAAAATTTTGGTTCAATTAAAAGAGAATTTGTATGATCCACAAGGGAAAGTTTTGGAAGAAATTATTAATGAGAAAAATACTCATGTAAAAAATGTGAGAGTTGGTAAGCTTATTGTATTTTCTATAAGAGCTAATAGTAAGCAAGAAGTTTTAGATTTTATCAATAGTTTTTCAACACTTTTTGCAAATCCAGTTATTGAAGAATTTAAGGTTGAAATAAATGAAAATGAACGTATCTCTTCTTGTTGACTTATACGAACTTACAATGGCTTATAGTTATTTTAGGTCAAATAGAAATGAAACTTCAACCTTTGAAGTTTTTGTTAGAAATTTACCTGAAAATAGAAACTTTCTTGTAAGTGCAGGTATTGATGATATTATTGAAATTTTATCCAATTTTCATTTTCAGGAGGATGATATTAATTATTTAAAGAGCTTAAATTTATTTTCGGATGATTTTCTGGATTACTTGAGAAATTTTAAATTTAAGGGAGATGTTTGGGCAATTCCAAGTGGTCAAATATATTTCCCAAAAGAACCTGTTATTAGAATAACTGCTGATAGAATATCAGCTCAAATTCTTGAAACAATTGTTTTAAATCAGTTTAATTTTCAATCAACAATAGCAAGCAAATGTGCAAGAATTATTTTATCAAGTAGAAATATACCTTGTGTTGATTTTTCTGCAAGAAGGGTTCATGGAATTGATAGTTCACTAAAAGTATCAAAGCTTAGTTATATGTGTGGGTTTATTGGAACTTCAAATGTCCTGGCAGGTAAAATTTATAATATTCCTGTTTATGGAACTATGGCTCATTCTTATATTATGAGCTTTGAGAATGAAGAAAAAGCTTTTAGGGAATTTTTGAAAAGCTTTAAAGAACCTGTAATTTTAATTGATACATATGATACAATAGAAGGTGCAAAGAAAGTTTTGAAATTATTAAAAGAAGGATATAAAATTAAGGGAGTTAGAATTGATAGTGGCGATTTAGTAAAATTAACAAAAGAGGTAAAAGAACTATTTATGAGCAACGGATTTGATATAAAAATTTTTGTATCTGGAGATTTGGATGAATACGTAATTGATGAGATTTTAAACAAGGGAGCAGTTGTAGATGTTTTTGGAGTTGGAACAAAAATGGGAACTAGTTCTGATGCCCCTTATTTAAATAGTGTTTATAAACTTGTAGAAGATGAATATGGTTTGAAAATTAAAACTTCACCAGGAAAAATTACATTACCTGGGAAAAAACAAGTTTATCGAATTTATAAAAATGGAATTATGCAAAAAGATATTATAGCTTTTGAAAGTGAAAAGATTGATGGAGAACCTCTGCTAAGGAAATATATAGAAAATGGAAAAATTTTGATGAAAGATAAACTTGAAAATTCAAGAAAGTTTTTCAAAGAAAATTTATCAACTCTTCCAGATTATTTAAAAACAATAAGAAATTCGGATTTTGAATATAAAATAGAAATAAGCAAAAACCTTCAAAACGCATTAGAAAAATTAGAATCAAAGCAAAGATTTTAAACCAAATTTCTTTACTGTTTCAATTGCTATTTCATATCCTGCATCCGCATGTCTAATTACTCCAATTCCAGGATCATTCGTTAATACTCTCTCAATTTTTTTATCTGTTAACTCATCTCCATCAGCACAAATAACCATTCCTGCATGAATTGAATATCCAATTCCGACTCCACCACCTGAATGTATAGAAACCCAAGTTGCTCCACTTGCTGTGTTTAATAATGCATTTAATAATGGCCAATCTGCAATAGCATCAGAACCATCTTTCATAGCTTCTGTTTCTCTATATGGTGAGGCAACTGAACCTGTATCATGATGATCTCTTCCTATTACAATAGGTGCTATTAGTTCCCCTTTTCTTACCATATTGTTTAGTTCTAATCCAAATTCTGCTCTTTGTCCCATTCCAAGCCAACAAATTCTTGCAGGAAGTCCCTGAAATTTAACTTTATTTTGTGCAAGTTCTATCCATTTTCTTAAATGTTCATCTTCTTTAAACATTTCTATAACTTTTTTATCTGTCTTGTAAATATCATTAGGATCTCCACTTAAAGCTACCCATCTAAATGGTCCTTTTCCTTCACTAAACAAATCTCTTATAAAAGCAGGAACATAACCTTGAATTTCAAATGCATCTTTTATACCATTATCATAAGCAAGTCTTCTTAAATTGTTTCCATATTCAAAAACAATAGCACCTTTTCTTTTTAAGCTTAATAATTTTGATACGTGAATTGCTGAACTTTCCCCAACTGCTTTTAAATAACCTTCTTTATCCTTTAGTCTAAATTGATTAGCACTTTCTACATTATGCCCTTTGGGTATATATCCATATAATGGATCATGTGCAGCAGTTTGATCAGTTATAATATCTGGAACAAAATCTATTTTATCAATTTCTTCAATAACATCTATGATATTTCCAAGAAGCCCAATTGAGATTGGTTTTCCTTCCTTTGAATATTTAATAGCCATATTAATAGCTTCTTTTAGATTATCAGTATAAGTATCTAAATAGCCATGTTTAATTCTTCTTTCAATTGCCCAAGGATTTACTTCAACTATTATAATAACAGCATCATTTAACGTTCCTGCTAAGGGTTGAGCTCCTCCCATTTCCCCAAGTCCTGCTGTTAAAATTATTTTTCCTCTTAATGAACTATTAAAGTACTTTTTAGCACAAGCATAAAATGTTTCGTATGTGCCTTGTAATATGCCCTGTGTTCCAATATATATCCAACTTCCTGCAGTCATTTGTCCAAACATTATTAGTCCTCTTTCTTCAAGTTCTCTAAAATATTCCCAATTTGCCCATTTGGGAACTAAGTTTGAGTTTGCTATTAATACTCTTGGAGCCCATTCATGAGTTTTAAATATTCCTACAGGTTTTCCAGATTGAATAATTAGTGTTTCATCCTTTTCTAGTTCTAATAAACTTTTAACTATTTTTTCATAACTATTCCAATCTCTTGCAGCTTTACCAGTTCCTCCATATACAATTAAATTCATAGGATCTTTTGCTACTTCTGGATCAAGATTATTCATAAGCATTCTAAGTGGTGCTTCTGTTTGCCAGCTTTTTGCATTTAATTTATTACCTCTTGGAGCTTTTATTATTTTTTGCTCTATCATAATGATAATTTTAAGGCTTAATTACGATATTTCTTTGAACCACTTTAGAAAATTTAAGATTCCTTCGGTTTTTAAAATTTCGCTAAAGTTTGAAACAGAAATTACATATTCATCATCTTTTTTTCTAATATAAGTGAAAAAATAGTGAATATATCCACTTTCAGAGAGTAGTGTTTCTATGAGATTCTCGTTATCTCTACTATAAAGCTTAAAAAACTTTACAACGAGATTATCATTTATCTTAAAAGTCTTATTTTCAAGGCTTTTTAAATCTACAATATTCTTAACTTTTATATGTGCCATATCATTTACCCTCCTTATTTCCTTTAATTTCACTTCAAAGTTTAACTCTCCTATTTTTATAAGCCTTAATGTATAAATTTTTTTACCTTTTTCAATCCACTTCTTTTCGTATTTTGTCTGTACAATATCAAATGAATTTTTATATTCGATAATTTCAAAGCAGTTTAAAGTACTTGCATTTTCAATTGTGTAATTGTAAAAGTTTAAGTCATCTGTTTTTAGTTGTATAAATCCATTTAGTTTCAGCTTTTTTGCAAAAACATATAAATTTTGAATGTTAGTAATTCTTCTATCTTTATGCCTTTTCTTTGGCCAGGGGTCAGGG
>JBDRXT010000082.1:0-5641 GCA_039803045.1 Caldifarciminota bacterium | reverse complement strand
TTTTTCCTTTTTTAAACACCATTTGCAAATTATTGACCGCACTATTATATACTAAATATCTATAATCCTCAAAATTGAAAACAAGAATATCTGAAAATTTCCCAACTTCAAGGTTTCCTAAAAGTTTATCCATATTTATGGCTTTTGCTGAATTTATAGTGCAAGCTAATATTGCTTCTTCTATACTCATATTTAAAATAACTACCGCTAATAAAATAATAAATTGCATATTTTGGGTAAATGATGTTCCAGGGTTAAAATCAGTTCCAAGAGCTACAGTACACCCATTTTCTATTAGTTCTCGCGCAGGAGGATATTTTTTCTTTCTCAAGAGAAAACTCGTAGATGGTAATAGAACACAAACAGTATTACTTTTTGATATTATTTCTATTTCATCTTTTGTAATCTCATTTAAATGATCTATTGAGGTGGCTTTTAACTCAATTCCAAGTTTTGAACATCCTATATTATAAAATTCATCTGCATGTAATTTTATTGAAAATCCAAGCTTTTTTGCTTCTGATAAGAACTTTCTTGTTTCTTCAATTTCAAAAACACCTTTTTCACAAAATATATCAACGAAAGTGGCCAAATTCCTTTCCTTTATAAAATTTAAATAATTTATTGCTTCAATTACATAATTCATAGCTCTTTTGTCTTCTTCTGTATCGTGAAGCAGAAATGTTGGTATTATTGTTAAAGGATTTTCATTTAATTCGTTTATAATCTCTAAAATTTTTATTTCACTTTCAAAGTCCAAACCATATCCACTCTTTGCTTCTATTGTAGTTGTTCCATAATCTATAAACTTTTTTATAAATCTCATTACATAATTTTTAATATCATCCTTTTTTGCTAATCTCGTATCTTTTACAGTTTTTAAAATACCTCCTCCCATTTCCCTAATTTTTAGATAATCTAACCCTTTTAATCTCAAATCAAACTCATTTATTCTATCACCGTAAAATACTAAATGCGTGTGTGGATCTACGAATCCTGGCATTATTACTTTGTTTGATACATCAATGATTTCTTTTGCTTCTTTTATGTATTCTTTTGGTAAGTCTTTATCTTCACCAATCCATATTATTTTCTCATCAAAAACAATTGAGCCATTTTTTATAATTAGGGGACTTGAACTTGTAAAAATTTGTTTAGCTTTTCTCAATATTTTCATAAACTTTAAAATTTTAAACTATGCTGAGTGAACTGTATAAAGAGCTTGAAGAAAAAATGAAAAAAGCTGTTGAAAACTTTAAATATGAGACTTCCAAAATTAGGACTGGAAGAGCAACTCCAGCTATTCTTGAATCCATAAAAGTAGATTATTATGGTAGTAGAATACCAATAAATCAGATTGCATCAATTTTAGCTCCCGATCCAAGATTACTAATCGTTCAACCTTGGGATCAAAATTCTATAGGTGAGATTGAAAAGGCTATAAAGTCTTCAGGTCTTGGCTTAAATCCTCAGATTGAAAAGGGTGTTATTAAGGTTCCTATTCCTCCACTTTCGGAAGAAAGAAGAAAAGAACTAATTAAACTTGTTCAAAAGTTAGCAGAAGATAGTAGAGTAGCTATTAGAAATATTAGAAGGGATGGTATTGAAAGAGCAAAGAGTTTAGAAAAAGAGAAGAAAATTTCAGAAGATGATAGGAAAATGGTAGAAAAGAAAATTCAAGAATTAACTGATAAATACATAGCAGAAATAGATAAAATTTTATCAGTTAAGGAGAAGGAGATTTTAGAGGAGTGATAACAATTAAAACAGAAGAGGAAATTGGATATATTAGAACAGCAGGAAAAATTATTTATGAATTTTTAAGAGAAGTCCAAAAACTTATAAAACCAGGTGTTGATAGTACTGAAATTGAGGCATTTGCAGTTGAATTTGTTAGAAGCAGAGGTGGTGAACTATCATTTAAGAATTATAATGGATTTCCTGCTTATATTTGTTTTTCAATAAATGATGAAATTGTTCATGGAGTTCCCACAAGAGGAAAAAAAGTTCCAGAAAGTGGATTAGTAAAAATTGATATTGGTGTAAAGTACAAGAATTATTTTGCAGATGGTGCTTGGACGTACATTGTAGGAAATGTTCCATTTAAAGTTCAAAAACTTGTAGAAATCACAAAGTTGGCACTTTATAAAGGAATAGAAAAAGCGATTGAAGGAAATAAATTATCGGATATTTCCAAAGCTATTGAAAATACTGTAAAACCATATGGATTTGGAATTCCAAGAAATTTAGTTGGTCATGGTGTTGGTTATAATGTTCATGAGCTTCCACATATTCATAATTTTTATAATCCTTCTGATGATGAAATTATATTAAAAGAAGGTATGGTTTTAGCTATTGAACCTATGATAACACTAAAAAGTAACAAAACTATAGACGGGAAAGATGGATTTACTGTAAAAACTGCTGATGGTTCACTTTCTGCTCATTTTGAACATACTATTGTTGTAAGAAAAGGAAAGGCTGAAATTCTAACACAAGTAGATGATTATAGCTGGTTTTGAAAGTATAGAGGAATTAAAATATCTTTTAAGAATCAATATTCCTGGAATTTTTATAGGATCTTGGATTGCAGATAATCCTAAGGTTTATGAAATTTTAAAGGAGAGTAATTATAAAGGAATTGTTGCTACGGATGGGGAAGGAGGTTATGCAAGTTGGATCGTAAAAGATATTCCACCCCCTAAAGAATTAGCAAATTTAAATCCTTACGATTTTTATTCAATTTCTTATGATATTGCACTAAAACTAAAAGAACATTTAGTTAATTTGAATTTTGCACCTGTTGTTGATTTACATGATGAATTAAACCCGGTAATAGGTAAGAAAAAACGAGCATTTTCAGAAGATCCTTATAAGGTTGTTTTTTATTCAAGTCTTTTTATTAAAGCTCATAATGATGTAGGTATAAAGAATTGTATAAAGCATTTTGTGGGTCAGGGCAGAGCTATTGGGGATCCCCATTACAGAAAAAGTATATTAATTGGTAGTTTAAAGGACTTAAAAAAAGATTTGTTGCCCTTTATGTATTTTATAAAGCTTGGAATAGATTATATAATGACTGCACATATTTATGTTCCTAGTATTGATAAAGAAAAACCCATTACACTTTCAAGGTTTTTTATTGTTGAATTGTTAAGAAATGTAATTGGATATGAAGGCAAAATTATAACTGATGATTTAAATATGAGCGCTATTAGTGAAACTTTTGGAGTTTTAGAAGCTGTAAAAATGATTAAAAAATTACCTATAGATTACGCTTTGATTTCAAGAGGAATTGAAACAATCGAGAAAGCATATAAAATTCTTATTAATTGATAAACTTTAAAATTTTCAAGTATGCTGTTTATCCTTTTTTTAACAGCATTTAATTTATTTCTTGGATTTAGTCTAATATTTCCAGTATTTCCAAAATTTGTAAGTGATTTAAATGGTAGTTCATTAGATGTTGGTTTACTTGTTTCAATTCAACCTTTAATGCAATTTTTATTTTCTCCATTTTGGGGTAAGTTATCTGATAAATATGGTAGGAAAGTGTTTATATTCTTAGGTATGCTTGGTTATGCCATCTCTTTTTATCTTACAGCAATAGCTAATAACGTTGGATTTTTATATTTTGCAAGAATATTTGGTGGTATAATTTCATCTTCTGCTATTCCTGCAATACTTGCTTATTCTTCTGATATATCCTCAAATGAAAAAAGGAATATTTATCTTGGTATTGTAGGAGGAGGATTTGGGCTTGGACTTGTAGTTGGTCCATTTATAGGTGGAGTAATTGGTCATTTTGATATAAGATTAGTTTTCTATTTATCATTTTTTGTATTTTTGCTAAATGCTTTTCTTGTTCAAATACTTTTGAAAGAGAAAAAAGTTCTTATATCTGAACCAAAAGTTTTGAAGTTTAAATTGTTAAATAAATATCTCTTTTTTGCATCTTTCGTTTATCTTGTTATCTTGTTATGTGCAACTGTAATGCAAATAGTTCTTGGAATGCTTTTGAGTTATAAATTTCATTTAGATGTTTTGAATACAGGTTTAATAATAAGTATTGGAGGAATTTTTGGAGCGATATCTCAGTTAATAATAGCTTTGTTGCTTAAGGTATTTTCGGAAAAATTTCTCATTGTATTTAGCACTTTTTTACTTGGTGTTACTATAATGATCGTTGGATTTACAAACAAAATTGAAATTTTATATGTTTTAATAGCACTTTATGGTATAAGTTTTGGAATTTCCCAAACTAATTTAACAGCAAGAGTTAGCAAAAAAATTCCTAAGGAATATCAGGGTGAGTTTATGGGAATTTTTCAAGCTTTTGGTTCTGTAGGTAGATTTTTGGGACCTGTTTTTGGTTCTATTTTATATCAATTTAGTCCTTCTTTGCCATATTTTGTAAATGGATTAATTTTAATAGTTATTGCATTATTATCACTTCTATGGATTTGATATTTGCTATTGTTTTTGCTTATTTTTATAGCATTTTTTATTATGCTATTCCTATAAACTTAATACCTTCAATTATTCTCTACTCTCTAAGAAAACGCTCGTTCTCTAAGACTTTGATAGCTTCACTTGTTTTTGGAATTGTCTTAGAAATTCCATATCCTAATAAGATTTGGATTTCTCCCATCTTTTATGTAATCCTATGCTATATAATAAGCTTATTAAGGCAAGAAATAATTTTGCTAGTTTCTTTGCTCTTAGTTTGGCTTATTAGTTTTGAGCTAATTAAGCTAATTCTTGATTTTAGGACAAGTTATTTAATAATTTCTCTAAGAGTTTTTTTAACTACTTTGAGCTTTTTATTGACTTGGCAATATCTAAAAAACTATTAAAATTATCTCCAAAAAATACAATTTTTCCATTAAATTCAACAATTATAAATCCTTCAACTAGCTTAACACTAAAAACTTCAAAATTTTCAAGACTTTTTTCGAATTCAAAATTTAATATAATATCTGGTTCAAAGTCAATTATTGCTCTTTTGAGCTCTTCCTCCCAATTCACCAAATTTGGGTTTACGATTATTACGTTAAAGCCAAGTCTTCTAGAATATTCGTTAAATTTTGTTTTCTTGTTTATTGAAAATGCAAATGTCCTTTCAAAATTCAAGTTGTTTAACAATTTAAAAACAAAATCATTATCGCTATTCCCAATAATTGCAATTTTCATTTCCAACTTAAAGGAATATACTCTTCTAATTTTACTTTATATCTAAACTTTCCCACAATTGTTTTAACTTCTGGACTTAATTCAGCTGTAATTTTTACTCTGCTTTTTCCATAACTTGATTTTATTGCTTTAAACAAATCTGGTAAATCACTAAATAATATGTTTCCATAAACAGTAATTATCCTGATTCCTTGAGCTTTAATTTCATATGTTTCTTTTGTAGAACCACTTATTGCTTTTATTCCCTCAAAGTAAACAACATAATCAAGTTTATCTATAACTGCATCTATAGGATTTGGGTTGTATACTTGAAGATTTACACCGAATTTTATTCTATCAATTGTAAGAGCTTCAATAAAGGCATCTTTATATGAAAATTTTAAGTTTTTAACGTTTATTCTCTCTTGTATAAAAATACATCCAGTTATGAAAATAAAAATCAAAAATT
>JBDRXT010000081.1:0-5713 GCA_039803045.1 Caldifarciminota bacterium | reverse complement strand
ATATCCGCAATACTTGGACCTTGTGCAGGTGGTGCAGTTTATTCACCTGCTTTAACTGACTTTATTTTTATGAAAAGAAAAACAAGCTATATGTTTATAACAGGACCAGATGTTGTAAAAGCAGTAATGCATCAAAATGTTAGTTTTGAAGAGCTTGGTGGTGCAGATATTCATGGGGAAATATCTGGTATTGCCCATTTTGTGTATGATAGTGAAGAGGAATTATTAATTTCAATTAGAAAGCTATTAAGTTACTTACCATCTAATAATTTACAAGAGCCTCCTATTATTGAGATTTATGATGATCCTTATAGGAATATTCCTGATCTTGATAACATAATACCAGAAGATCCAAGAGAACCTTATGATGTAAAGGAAATAATTAAGAAAGTTTGTGATGAAAATTCGTTTTTTGAAGTTCATGAAAATTTTGCTAAAAATATTGTTGTAGGATTTGGTAGGATTGGAGGTAAAGTAATAGGGATTGTAGCTAATCAACCAACACATCTTGGTGGTGCGTTAGATATTAAAGCATCAGTAAAAGCAGCAAGATTTGTGAGATTTTGTGATAGTTTTAATATACCTATTATAACATTTGTTGATGTTCCTGGATTTATGCCTGGAATTGATCAAGAGCATGGTGGGATAATTAAAGAAGGAGCAAAGCTTATATTTGCATATGCAGAAGCAACTGTTCCTAAAATTACTATAATATTAAGAAAGGCTTATGGTGGAGCTTATGATGTAATGGGTAGTAAGCATTTGAGAGCAGATATTAATCTAGCTTGGCCAAGTGCTGAAATTGCAGTTATGGGTCCAGAGGGAGCTGTTAAAATTTTATATAAAAAGGAAATTGATAAAATTGAAAATTTGGATGAATTTATTAAAATTTATAGAGAAAAATTTGCCAATCCATATTATGCTGCAAATCTTGGTTTTATTGATGATGTCATAAAACCATCTCATACAAGAAAACTCATTTATAAATACTTATTATTGCTTGAAAACAAACGTCAAGTTTTGCCATATAAAAAGCATTCAAATGAACCATTATAATGAATATTGCAATATTTTCTGAAAGTTTTTTACCATTAAAAACTGGAGTAGCAAAATTTACGTATGAATTAGCATATCATTTGAGAAAACGAAATCATAACGTTATTCTAATTACTGGAGAATTTGGTTTAAATTATAACTTTGATTTTGAAGTAATCAAAATAGGTAAAATTTTTAAAGTTTATGCGAATGGTAGTTATACTTACTTCATATTAGAAAATCCGATAAGCATTTACGAAAAATTAAAAAATGTTTTAAAATTGTATAAAATTGAAATTTTTCACAATCAGGGACCACTTGGTCCACCTTTTTCTATATTAAGTTCTTATTTTGCAAAGAGGATTAATAAAGACATTAAAACAATAGGAACCTTCCATTCAAAACAAATGAAAATTTCCAAATCTTTGAAGTTATATTCAAAATTTGCAAAAAAATTTATAAATTATAATGATGTTTTAACTGCACCAAGCTTATCAACTGCAAATGAAATGAAGCTATTATTTAATGTAAATGTTCAGGTTATACCAAATGGAATTGATTTAAATAAGTTCAATATAAGTAAGGGAAAATTAAAAGAACTTGAAAATGATAAGTATAAGATTTTGTTCGTAGGAAGATTGGATTATAGAAAAGGTATTGATATTCTGCTAAAAGCATTTGAGTTAATAAATAACGAGAATATGGAGCTTATTATTGTTGGTAATGGTCCTTACAAAAATTTAGTTTTGAAGTACAAAAAGAAACTTAAAAATATTAAGTTATTTGATAACGTAGATGATGAAAAATTAGTTTTGTTTTATAATAGCTCTGATGTTTGCGTTTTTCCTACGAGGGGTGGAGAAGCTTTTGGAATTGTTCTATTAGAGGCTTTTGCCTGTTCAAAACCAGTTATATGTTCAAATATTGATGGTTATAATGAAGTTGCTAATACTAATTGCGCTCTATTTTTTAATCCTGAGGATTATATTGAACTTTCAGAATGTTTAATGAAATTATATAGTGATGAGAATTTGAGGAATTTTCTTTCAAAAAATGCTATAAATAGAGCTTTAGAGTTTTCATGGGATAAGGTTATATTGGAATTTGAAAAATTATATCATAAAGTCTCTTAAAGTCTTTAACTTCTATATCTATATCTAAGTAAAACACATTTTCTTTATTTTGAACTTTTACGTAATCTTTTAGCGTAGTTATAATTGGAAGTTTTAATTTTCTCAATCCTTCCAAATCCTTTTCTTTATAATAGTGATGGTCAGGAAAAGATTTGAAATAAACAACATTATAAAATTTTTCTAAAATGCTTTTAAAACTTAAACTATCAGCAATTCCACAAAATGCTACAACATCTTTAAAATCGAATTTATTTAAAATTTTATATTTCATGCAAAATGCTGGCTTGTTCATAAATTCAATAATTTCAAATGGTTCTTCGAACTTAAAATTTATTACTACAATATCTACTCTCTTAATTTCTTCGATAGGTTCTCTGAATTTACCAAATGGAAAAACTCTCCATCCCCTTAAATCCCTATGATTTAATATCAGTATTTTTTTATCAAAATTAATTTTCCAGTATTGCAATGCGTCATCATAAATTAGAATATCTGGATTATATAAATCTATTGCAATCTTTGAAGCCAAAAGCCTATTCTTGTATACGAAAACTTTCAAACCTGTTTTTAAGTGTATAATATATGGTTCTTCACCAACTTTTTCAACATAAATATCTTTATCTCTTACAAGTTGGATGTCTTTATCCTTCCTCTTATAACCTCTACTTAATATTATTACTTTGAACTTTTCTTTCAATTTATTTGCAAGAAATATTGTAAAAGGAGTTTTACCTGCTCCTCCAAACGAAAAATTTCCAATTGCTATTGTTTTTTTAGATAGAGTTTCTGACTTTACTAAAATTCTATGAATTCTTGATAAGTAATAGTAAATCAATTACTTAACTTTTAGCTTTTTCTTCCCGTTTTCAATATATATACCTTTTTGAGAACTATTTAATTTTTTACCTGTAATATCGTATTTACCCTTTTTAGTATAACAGTTTTTTGACTCAGCAAAATTTGAAGATGGACACGCAATAACATTAACTGGGTTTTCATTAGCACTAATGTTTATTTGGTATGTGTTGCATTCTACAAAATCATCACCTGGTGGATAAAAGTAAATTTTGGAACATGAAGTATCGCTTATTTTTTGGAAGTAAACTTTAGCAATATTTCCTTTCTTAAATAAAAATGCTTTTCCATATACTTCAAATCCAAAGTCTACAACAGTATCACCAGTTTGATGTTCTATTAAATAGCTTACACCTTTTGAAATAGAAATAACCTTTGGTTCGATAGATGTTTTGTATATTAAGTGTCTATTTTGCGAATTGAAACTAAAGATAAAATTTGTGGGTGGAAATATCTCATAGATTCTATTAGACATGCTGTAGTAGTATCCATAATAACCACCAACTAAAAATATTGCATATCCTTGCCATTCAAAGAACTTAGCACTTCCACAAGAGCTTAATTTAAAAGCTTCAACTATATTTCCACTTTCATTAAAGGATATTAAAGCTCCATCATTTAACATCAATCTATAATCTGAATTATCAAGAATATCGTACTGGTATGAAATTGACTTAGAAAACATAATATTTCCAGATGTATCAATTTTCATATAATTTTTATTCTGAGATACTGTAAACTTGAATATTTTGAGGTTAGTTTCAGACGTAGTGAAATTGTATAATTTTGAGATTACCGCATTGCAGGTCGTATCAATTTTCATAAATATCAAGCCATTATTAGAGATAGCCCAGACAAATATTGCATTTTTATCAATAAATCTATCTGAGAAAACTCTCTTTACTTTTAGAGTATAGTTTGGATATTCGTATTTCTTAGCACAGGCAAGACTTCCATTGGATATATGTCTTCTTATAATAGCAAATGATGAGTCAGTATATACACT
The DNA here is from genome assembly GCA_039803045.1 of Caldifarciminota bacterium. GTDB lineage: Bacteria > Hydrothermota > Hydrothermia > LBFQ01 > DSFT01 > DSFT01. The sequence goes on along the minus strand of JBDRXT010000081.1, from coordinate 1,684 downwards.
TGTACTGTCAACAGCGACACCGAAAGGTCTACCATCAAGAGAAGATACTAAATCTCCAACATACCACGAAGTTTGATTTAAAAGTAAAATAATCATAATATAAAATTTTAAAGATAAAAAATATTAACTTTAAAATTTTCAGACTATGAGAAAATTAACTCTCACGACAATTTTCTTGATTTCTGTAGCTTATGCTACAGAAACTCGTGTTCAGGTTCTAACCCAGAACGCTATAAGAGATGGATATGCGAATTTCCTATTGGATGATGAGTTCATAATTCAATTCTATCCATCCGCTCTATTCAAGTTCTCTCCTCATGCAACACTCGAAATGCCTAATATTCAAGCAAATACACTATTTGGAGATTATGCATATGCTTCTACTTTTGGAAAGTATAATAACTATGGATATGGTTCATACTTAGGAAGAGTTAGAGTTCCTGTGGATTATGACCTTGACGGTAGACCTGAACTTCAAATAATTCCCCTTGATTTAGTGGGTGCTATAAATTTAAATAATGTTGTATTTGGTTTGAATTTAATATTTGGTACTTTTTCATCTAACAATGGACAAAATCCTGCAACAACTGATAATGCTTCAGTAATAGGTTTTAATCCCTCTTTTAGTTTCTATCCATCTGAAAATAGCGGAATAGATTTTGGTATTCCTATCTCATTTGCATCTTCTGCTAACAAAACTGGAAATAATGTAAATTGGGAATATAAACTTAATTCATTTGGTTTTAGAGGAAGGTTTTATAATGGTCCTATTATAGTATTTGCTACATTTTCAACACTAAGCTTAAGTTCTGATAATCCAAGTACAAATCAAAATCCAGATATTAGGATTTCAATCACATCATTTGGAGCAGGCGCAGGTCTAAACTTACCTATATCTGATCTTGGTTTTGGAATTATAGGGCTTACCGCTAATTCGCAAAATACAACTGTAAGATTTGGAAATCAAGAGCAAGGAGGTCCTGATTTCTTTATGGGATTTTTAGTAGGTGGAGAAGTAAAAGCTTTAAGAGATAATATTAAATTGAGAACTTCATTTACTTATGATTTAATTAGAAGTACTGGAGATAATAGTGGTGGAAATGTGGTTAATATAGGAAGAATTGGTGATTTAACATTAGGATTTGGTTATGAATTAGGGTTTTTAAGGTTTGATGCATCACTTTCAACAGATTTATTATATAATGGTCCATTCTTCTTAACAGGGAATCAATCAGGATTTGTGCCATCTCTTTCAATACTTGCTAAGTTTTAAGGGGCTTCTTGCCCCTTGAAGATTGCTTTTTATAAGATTGATAAAATATGCTTTAAAATTTCAAAATTAAAAAAGTAGTAAAAGTAAATGAATTTTATTTTGAGTATAGTTATAGCCTCTGCGAGAGATGCTGCTGCACCTGTCTTAACAATTTATCCAGGAGCAGTAGCTACAGGGATGGGAGGGGCATTTACAGCATTCTCTGATGATATGAGTGCAATATATTATAATCCTGCTGGATTATCAAATTTTAAAAATATTTCACTATTCGGGTGGCAGCATTCAAATTGGTTACTTGGTCTTATACCTGATGCTTATTTTGAGTTTGGTTCATTTACATATCCAACAAGAAGAGGAACTGTAGGAATTGGGATAACTTACCTAACAATAGGTGAAGTTGAAATACAAGAT
>JBDRXT010000080.1:0-5762 GCA_039803045.1 Caldifarciminota bacterium | reverse complement strand
TAGTCCAAGGAAAAGTAATTCTCCATAAAAATTTTCAGGATGCTTATTTTCCAAATGGTGTTCCACTCTTACTCAAATGTTGGTTTCCATATTTTATTAAGAAAAACATTCCTAAACAAGCAATATTGTATATTGAAAGTTTTGTGATACCGACAGTTTTTGCCAAATATGAGCAACTTACAGAAGAAGAACAAAGAAAAATTCTTGATATGTTAGTAAATCTTCAAGATATTAGAGCAGGAACATTTCCAAAACAAATAGAAATAGAAACACTTGAAACAAAAAATGCTAAAATAGATGAGTTTTTAAGTTTGATAAAGTGGTGTGAAGATGCAATTAGCAAAGTATTTCTTGGAGGAACATTAACAGCACAGCTTGGAGAGCTTGGAAGTTATAGTGCATCAAAAGTTCATTATGAAGTAAGAGAAGATATTGCATTTTTTGATGCAAAAAATTTATGTGAAACATTAAATACAACACTTATTAGTTATATTATTGATTTTAATTTTAGTGAAGATGAAATAGATGAATATCCAGAACTTGAATTTGATTTTTCAAAAGTATATGGTGTAGAAGAATTAGTAAAAATAATAAATGCACAAATACCACTTAAAAGAAGTTGGATTTATGAACAGCTTGGTATACCAGAACCAAGTGATGATGATAAATTTGAAATAATGAGTTTTAGTGATGAGAATTTTAAGATATAAGACAAAAGATAATAAAATTTATATTTTTAGTGAGTTTGAAGATTTTAAAAAATCAATAAGAAATTTAAAAATTAGACAAGAATTACAAAATGAAATTCAAACATTAATTAAAAAATTAGATAATGAATTTCGGAAAATGCTTCTTAAAATTGTTAATAGACACAAAACAAAACTTAAAGATATTAATATTGTTAATGCAATAAAAGAAAATGATATAAAGAGGTTTTCAAAAATAATGGGGGATTTAGTTTTATATTGCTATTTAAAAGGATTTGAAGTAGCAAATAGAGATTTGATAAATTTAAAAATTTCAGAATTGAAATTCAGTGAAGAATTAGAATTTTTAAGAAATAAAATTTCATTAACAAGAGAACAAGTTGAACAATTAAGTGAATTTTTTAGGGAAAGGTATTTTTGGCTTTCATATTTAACAGCAATTGACCATATAGAAAAAGTAAAAGAAATTTTAATTAAAACAATTGAAGAAGGAGGAACATATAAAGATTTTTATAAGAAACTTACTGATGAAAAATTAGCAATTGATGAAATAAGAGGAGTTTTTGTCAAAAGACCATTTTATGCAGAAACAGTATATAGAACAAATATAATAAATGCTTTCAATTCAGGAAGATTAAGAAGGCTTAAAGAAGCAGGAGTGGAATATTTTGAGTTTCATACTGCAATTGATGAAAGAACTTGTCCTATTTGTAAAAAATTAAATGGAACGATAAGAAGAGCGGATGACCCATTTTGGAGACATTTTAAGCCACCACTTCATTATAATTGTAGATGCACAATTATTCCATCATTACATCATTCAAAAGAAGAGCCATTTATAGATGAGGAAGATTATGAAAAATTTTTTGAAAGATTTTTTGATGTTGAAAACAAAAATTTAGTTGAAATTACAAAAAAATTTACGAAAAACAGATTATATGATTTTGAATTTGATTTTTTTCCTGATAGAGAAAAGGTTGAAGAATTATTTAAAGAACTTCAAAAAAAGAAAGGAATAAGTTTAATCAATGTTGAAAATAAAATAATTGATAAAATGCCATTTGAATTAAAAGATATTGCTTTAAAGCAAAAATACCAATTCAAAAATAGACCAGATTTTAAACCAAATGAAGAGGAGCAAAAAACTATAAAAAACTATACATTAACAAATTATGTTTCAATAAATGATGCTTTAAGAAGTAATGAAATAACAGGAAAAGTAAGAAAAGATATTGAAATTTTACAAGGCGTTTTTTTGAAATATAAACAAAATGGAGATTTAAATAAAGTGCTTTATAGGGGAGTATCAGTAGATAAAGAAACATTTCAAAAGCTTTTAAGTCTAAAGGAAGGTGAAATTTTAAAAAATTTTGATAATGCTTTTGCTTCAACAAGTTATGATGAAAAAGTCGCTTCTAACTTTGTGATTAAGAAAGGACAATATGGAGTAATTTTTAAAATTGTTAAGAGGAAAACACCAGGCATTGAACTTGAAAAATTTTCACTATTTCCACACGAGAAAGAAGTTCTTTTGCCATATTCATTTTGGAATAGGCTAAAAATTCTATCTAAAAACATTAAAAATAATATAATTGAACTCGTAGTTGAAGAGATATAAAATTTATCCTTTAAAATTTCATTATGGCAAAGAAGAAAAATAAAAAAGAAGAAAAGCCAAGAATTGTTGAAATAAGAGCATATGGTAATACAAAAGAAGAAATTGAGGAATTTACAAGAAGGGAATGGGAAGCGAGGAAGGAAATAATGGAGAGAGGACATGACCCTGAATTTTGGAAAGAAGTTTATGAAGAATTTTTTAGAGAACCATTTCCTTATCCCGAAGAGAAAGATATGAAAAAAATAGATGAGATATTTAAGAAAAAATACCATGAAGTTTTTGGAGAATGATTGAAATAAAAATAGATGATAAAGAAATAATAGAAAAGCTTTCAAAGATAAAAGACAAAACGAAATTATTAAAAAGAATAGCAATATACATTGAAGGATGGACTATAAGGCTTTTTAACAAGCAACAAGACCCTTATGGAAACAAATGGAAACCTTTAAAATTAAACACAAAACGAAAAAATAGCTCAAAAATTCTAATTGATACTGGAACATTAAGAAATTCAATAAAAGCAAATGTGATTTCAGAAGATACGATAAGACTTGGAGTAGTTGGAGATTTAGTTTATGCTAAAACTCACCAATTTGGAGCAATAATAACACCTAAAAGAGCAAAAGCATTAACAATTCCTTTAACAAGTGAAAGTAGATATTTAACATTATCAGCAATTAAAACAAGATATTATGCCATATTTTTAAGAAAAGGAGTGATATTTGGAATAAAAACAAAAAACTCAAAACCAATAGCGTTATACTATCTTTCAAAAAAAGCTGAAATTCCAGCAAGACCATTCTTACCGTATAAAAATGAACTTCCAAATGATTGGAAATCATTTATTATAAATGAAGTAATCCGACAAATTAAATGAAGTTTGTCCAATTTTTGAAAATTTTCAAAAATTGGACAATGTTGATAATCAAGGACTTACGATAGGTGAATTTGACAATTTAAATGAGGAAAAACCCCTTGAAAATGAATTTGACAATTTAAAGCTTAAAGAATTTAAAAAAATAAAAAAATTGAAAAATAAAATCAGAAAATAAAATTTTGGCAAATGCTAATGGAAATTGAAAATGAAATAAAGGAGAAATTTGAAAAAAATGGAATTAGAACTATAAATGATATTGTAATTAAAGTTAATGATTTAAACAAAATAAGAATTGAAGAAATTGTAGCGTTTATAAATCCTCCAACTTCAATAAATTATCAAAGAGTTGATATTGACTATCATTCAATAATAACATTAAACTATCAAATTTATCTTGTAATTCAAAACTTTTTTAGTAATGAGAAAATAAAAACAAAATTTTATGAAACACTTGAAAAATTACACTTAGAATTTCAGAAATTTAAAGTTAAAGAGATAATAGAAAGCAATTTAAAGGAAGTAAAATTTGAAGATTTTAGCGAAGAGGCAAACTTACTAATTTATAGTCTTTTTATTGAAATAAAGGCACACAAAAAGGAGGTTAAGAAATGGCAAGATTAGGAAGTGAAATTTTATTTAGTGGGAAAGGCTCTTTATTTCTTGGTGATAATAACAATAACTGGATATGTGTTGCTTATGCTGGAAATTTTGAGCTTTCTGGTTCTATTGAACATAGTAAAATAGCAAGGTCATACGATTATATCCCCGACAGGTCAATTAAAACAAAAGAAGAATACTCCTTAAAATTCTCTTCAAGAACGTACATTTTACCAATTCTCTTCCAAATCCTTGGATACACAACAAAACAAGATAAACAATACAAAGGATTAATTAAATCTGTAAGTTTTGATAATAATGGACAAGCAGTTATAACAAATAACGAATTAAATGAAGCGGTTATTGAAAAAGTTTTAGCATTAACTGATGATAATACTTATCCATTTTCTTGGTATGAAATAACAACATTTGTTTTAATCTCAAACCAACTAACAATTACTGAGATTACACTTGCCAATAAAACTGCAAGAATTCATTTAATATATTCAAAAAACAATAGTAATTTAATCACAACTTCAACTTTTGAAAAAGAAGTAAAAATTCTTTTAAATACCCAATTAGACCAAACTCAAAAAGCAATATCATTATATATTCCAAGAGCAAAACTTACAAAACCAATAACATTTAAAGGTCTTGGAGAGCCTTTTGAAGCTTTTGATTTAGAATTTGAAGTATTGCTTGATAATAATGGAAAACCCTTTTATATCGGAGATATTTTCTCTTGGATAAATGAATGAAAACAAATTTTTTTAATGTAGAACTCGGCCTGCCAACAATTCTTACATTATATTGGACGAGGCATTATCTTAAAAATGCTCTTGACTTATTAGCAATATGGTATTATACAAATCATAAAAATTCATTAAGAGAATTCAATCAAAAACATTTATGGGAATTAACAAAAGATGAATTTGAAAATTTTCTAAAAAAAGATGAAGATAAAATTTATCTAAAGCTAACAGTGGAAATGCTTTTAAACTATAAAAAAGTTGTTGATGAAATAAATGAGCTTTCAAAAGCATTTATAATTGAAGAAAAACCAGTAGAAACAAATGAAGATGAAGCAATTGAAATACTCATAGGCTCACTTTTGAATTCTGGAATTCCAATTGAAAAAGTATTTTCAACAACACTATTAGAGTTAAATTTAAGAAATAAAGCGATAAAATATCAATTATCAAAGTTAAAGGAAATGAAAATATGAAGATATTTATTGATTTAATAGTAAGAGGAATTGAAAAAGTCGGCTCTACAATTTCTCAAATTCCAAATAAAATATCAAACACATTTAAAAACATTACAGAAGGTTTTTTTGAATTTATAAAAACACCAATCGGAGCAATTACAGGTGCATTAGCAGGTGCCGAATTATTTAAAAGAATTGATGAATTTAAAGAATTAGAAAAACAATTGATAGGAATTGAAGGTTCATCAGAAGTAGCATCAAGAAAACTTGAAGAATTATCAAATACTGCATTTGAAACAGGACAATCAATTAGTTCAGTTGTGAATGTATATCAAATGTTTAGAGGAGTATTTAGTGAAGATATAGCAACAACATTTACTAATCAATTAGTAAGAATTGCTGATGGACTTGGTTTAAGTGAAGAACAAGTTCAATCGCTAAGTAGAGCATTTGTTAGATTATTTACAGATGCAGAAATTGGAAGCAGAGAATTCATAATGATTTTAAATCAATCACCAGCAGTTCTTGGAAAGCTTGCTTCTGAATTCTCAATGAGTGCTTCACAATTTAGACAAATGGTTGAAGAAGGAAAAATTTCTGCAAGAGAAATAGCACAAGCATTTCTAAAAATAAAACCACCCGAAGCACCTAAAACATTCTCCGAACAATTAAACATTATTTTAAATAAATTGATGTTAATTATATTTAAGCTTGGTGAAAAATTAAAAATTTGGCAAGCTATAAGTTATGTTTTAG
>JBDRXT010000079.1:0-5908 GCA_039803045.1 Caldifarciminota bacterium | reverse complement strand
AAGCTCAACAAGAGATCCATCTATGTGTGAACGAAAAATAAATCCGAATTCTTTCACTTTTCTAAGTTTAGATAAAGAAAATACTTGAAATCCACCAGAATCTGTCAAAATCGAACCTTTGAAATTTATAAACTTATGAATCCCCCCCATCCTTTCTATCAAATCCTCACTAGGTCTTAAATGCAAATGATAAGTATTACATACAATAATTTGAGTTCCCATTTCCATCAAATCTAAAGTAGTTAAAGATTTTGGAGTTCCAGTTGTAACAACAGGCATAAAGTTGGGAAGTTCGATAGTAGAACTTTTTGTTTTAAGTATTGAGTATCTTGCAAGGGTTTTTGAATCTTGTTTTATTACTTCAAATTTCAAACTCATTTATAACTTTTTCAAATAAATCACTATCTATAACAAAACTTATCCTTAAGTCAGAAACTGTAAGAAATGATATTGGATATTTTATAATCTTTGCGTGAATTTCAGAACTATTCAAAAGCCCATAACCAATTATGGAAACAAACTTTTTGTTATTTTCAACATCAAAATTATTAAATATATTTGAGAATAATTTAAAATCGCTTGACCTTATAATCAAAATTGCTTTATTCAGAACTCTTTGGAAAAGAATAACTTGTATATCATTATGAAAAAGTAGTTTTAATAAATTATCTTCGTAATCAATTGTAATTTTTATTACATCTAATTGAGTTATTGCATTTATTTTTGGACTTTCAAGAAAATTTCCAACCATGGTTCCATCTCCCTTCTTGAAAGAACTATATATATAAAATGGAAAATTAAATTTAGCACTTAAACTAACAGCCCTTGAATGCATAACTTTTGCTCCAAAACTTGCCATTTCTATTAACATATCAAATGGAATTTTATCAAATTTTTTAGAGTTTTTAATTCTTGGATCAATTGAAAAAACACCATCAACATCTGTATATATTTCACACCTTACATTTTCAAATTTCTTGTAAAGCTCAATAGCAATAGCAATAGCTGTTAAATCACTTCCCCCTCTTCCAAGTGTTGTAATCTCCTTCTCTATACTAACTCCTTGAAATCCTGCAACAATAGGAATTTCATTATTATTCAAACAATCTAAAACTCTATTTAATTTCACCTCTACTATTCTTGCATTATTAAATCTATTTTCAGTAATTATTCCAACTTGTGAACCCGTAAATGATTTAGAAGAAATTCCAATTCTATTTAAAGCAATAGATAATAACGCCATAGATATTCTTTCTCCTACCGAAATAAGCATATCAATCTCTCTTTTTGGTGGATTTTCAGAAATTTCATATGCTAAATTAAGCAAATTATCAGTAGATTTTCCCATAGCTGAAACTACCACTACAGGCTTATAACCTTCCTCTCTTTTATTTTTTATTATATTAGCAACGTTAATTATTCTATCTTTGTTAGCAAGGGAAGAGCCCCCAAATTTCATTACTAATATCATCCTACTTCCTCTACCTTAAATCCGTCCTCTGTTGTAAGAATTACAATATACTTTAAACTTTCTGGTACATGAATTGAAAGAATTTGCTGATTATCCAATATTGTATAATACTTCAATTTTGAAATAATATCCTTTAAATTACCCCTTAATAAAATTCTAAATCTTATCCCAAGTTTTCTCAAACTATCTAAATTCTGAAATAATACATCATCAAAGCTTTCAATTACTAAATCAAAACTATCTTCAATTCTGGGATTGAATTTATAGTTGCGAAAGTAATTTTCTGTCTCTTCTATAAAATCTGCAAGATTTTCAGCTTCCATAGAAAATCCACAAGCTGTTTTATGTCCTCCATAGTTAATAAATAAATCAGAAAGGCTATTTAGAAATTCAAGCATATTATATCCATAAGGTGCTCTTATTTCTGAAACAATTTTTCCATTTTCATCATAAGATATTGCAATAACAGGAACTTTAAATTTATCTCTAATTCTGCTTGCTACATATCCTATGTGATATGGACTTAAATTTCTTAAGTCCAAGAGTATATAACCTTTTATTCTCTTTATTTCATTTTCAATCCTCTTAATTTCAGATTCTAACTTTGTTGAAATTTCAATTGATTTTTTATAAATCTTACTAAGCTGATCTTCTATAAAGACTTCATCATCGAAAATCAATAATTCTACTAATTGATGTTTTTCACCATCACTGCTTACACTTGAAAATATTGGTATCAGTGCTTCAAGAGATGGTTTTTGTCCTGTTATTAATGTATAAGCTCTAAATACAGGGAAACTATATTTATTTACAATTTCTCTTGCTAAATCAACAATAATTTTATTTTCAGAAAATATAGGCATTTTATCTGATATAGTTCCAAGTGCAGAATAAACAATAATTTCTGGATAATTTTCCAAAATAAAATTAATATCATAACCAAACTTTAAGTTTAAAAGACCAAGAGCAATTTTTAAACTTAACCCAGATGTTGAAAGATAAGGTATAGTTCCCCCTAACTTTGGATTTAGAATAATTGCAGAAGGTAAATCATGTATTATCTCATGATGATCCACTATAATTACACTAATCCCCTTCTCCCTTGCATACTCAACTTCTTCTATACTACTTAAACCCATATCAACACATATAATAAGTTTAATACCTTTACTATAAGCATAATCAACTCCAAATTTTGTTAACTTATAACCTTCACTTCCTCTTCTTGGAATATAATAAATTGGATTTGAATTAAGAACTCTTAAAGTTTTTAATAAAATTACTGTTGAAGTAACACCATCTATATCATCATGACCCCAAATCAAAATCTCTTCTTTTGAAGAATATTTTAAGATTTCTTTTAATGCTAATTCTATATTTACTATTGCTCTCCAAGGCAATAAATTTTCAATTGTAGGATAAAACAAACTCCTTATCAAATCTTGATCAGTTATTCCCTTTTTTACTATCACTTTTGCTATCAAAGGATGTATTTTATAATCATTTATAAGAACTTGCTCCACATTCATAATTTACCTCCTTAAGTACCAGTTTACATATTCTATTATCCCTTGAGCTATATCCCTGGCTAACTTATTTTGATAATTATCATCTATAAGAAGTTTTGCTTCCTCTGGGTTTGATATATAACCAACTTCAACAAGAACAGAAGGTGCATAAACCATTCTAAGAACATAGAAACCAGCTTGCCTAACACCCCTATCTTTTCTACCCCTACTTAATTTTTGATGTATAAAAAATGCTAATTTTTGAGATTCTTTTAAGTATATATTTTGCAAAATATCCGAAACAATATATTTTAAAACATCACTTTCTTCTACCTCATATTTAATAACGGAATTTTCAAGAGTTTCAACTGCTCTTTCCTCACTAGTCCTAGCTGTTGATAAAAAGTATGTTTCAGGTCCCGAAGCATTATCCATATCAAAATAATTGCAATGAATACTTACAAATATTTTTGCATTATACCTCTTTGCAATTTCAGCCCTCTCACTTAAAGATAAAAATATATCGCTATCTCTTGTTAATATCACTTTAAACCCATACTCCCTTCTTAAAATATTTGCAACTTTCTTGCTTATTGCTAATGTTATATCTTTTTCTTTTATTCCCCATTTTCCAATTGCTCCTGGATCTTTTCCTCCATGCCCAGGATCAATAACAATATATCCAAAATTTGCATATGAGTAAATTATAAATTTTAAAACATTCTCTTCTTTATACTTTCTATAAGAGCCGTATTTGTTAGAAATGAAAATTTTAAAGAACACCCCCTCCTTTGTATGAAAAATTACTATAGAATCAACGATTCCACTATCACCTTTTATAAAGTTAAACTTTGGATAAAATCCCTCAGGTAAATGAACTAAAATGAAATTTTCTTCAACCCAAACTTGCTCTTTTAGATTTTTTACTAACGTAAAATTTAGAACACAACTATCATTACTTTCAAAAAATTGAAATCTTTTTATTGTTTCTAAAGCTCTAAAAAATTCATTTGACTTATAATCAAAAAATATAGGTGTTGACGTTAGTCTATAAATCATTAATGCAATATCTCTACCACTTACATAAATCCTCTTATTTCTCATTTCATAATAAAACCTAAAGACTTTATCCTTATGCTTGAAAGTGCTATCTTGAAAGTTAATATAAATTGTATCGTCTTTATAAAAACCTAAGCCGTTTGAAAGCTTAATAGAATAAATCGAAAAAATACTATCTAATGGAAATAGAATTGAGTACATATTTTATTCCTTTTGGGATAAGCGAAGGTTTAAAAGTTAGTTTATCAAAAAATTCACAACTTCTTGAATGTAAATATGCAGAAAGAATAGCAGAATTTATAATACTTAGCTTTTGTGCTAAAAATCCTCCAATTAGACCACTTAGAACATCACCACTTCCTCCCCTTGCTAATCTTTCATCACCCCATATATTTAGAAATTTCATATTGTCTTGCACAATTACACTTGGATTTCCCTTTAATAAAAGTGCACACTTGTTTTTATTCGAAAAATCCAAAGAAACTTTGATTCTCTCCCTATCTATTTCTTTTGGGTCCTTTTTTATAATAAAACTCATTTCACCAGGATGTGGTGTAATTATTGTTTTTTCATCTAATAATTCAACTTTATCTGATATTGCCCAAATTCCATCTGCATCTATAACTTTTGGAACATCTAATTCAATTAATTTCTCAACAAAACCCTTAACATATTCATTTCTTGATATACCACTACCTATCACAATACTATCAAAATTCAAGTTTTTTGAAATAAGATCTAAAAAGCTTTCACTTGAAAAATAACCATATTTATCCCTAACAGGAATAACTATACTTTCTGGAATTTTACCCACTACGTAAGGATATATTTTCTCTGGAACAACAACATATATTAAACCTACTCCACTACTTAGTGATCCAAGAACATTTAATAAAACGGCACCCACAAAATCCTTACTTCCTCCAATTATTAAAACTTTTCCTTTATCTTTTTTATTTTCGTATCCTTTATACTTTGGAATTAAATTTATAACATCTTCTTCCTCAAGATATAAAAAACCTTTCCCCTGAGCAATATCATCCTCTATACCAATATCTATAAGTTCTAAAATTCCTCTATAAACTTTACCTTCAAACAAATAATGTCCAAATTTCTCATAAGCAAAAGTATAAGTATAATCACTTAAAAAGGCTATATTCTCGACAAAACCACTTTCCCCATCAACTCCACTCGGAATGTCAATGCTCACTTTTATAATTCTTTTAAAATTATTTGAAATATCAACTGCTTTATAGAACTTATCTTTTAAGCTTCCCTTAAATCCTATACCAAATATTGCATCTACAACAACTTCGCAATTTGCTAAATCATTCAAAAATTCTTTTTCTTGAAATATTTTAACTTCTACATTAAAAACTTTTAGTAATTCAAAATTTGTTTTTGTTTCCTCAGTTTTAAAATTTTTATCAAAAATAATAACTTTTACGTTTTTCTTAAATTTTTTTAACCATCTTGCTATTACAAAACCATCTCCCCCATTATTTCCACTACCACACAAAATTAAGAAATTATTTCCAAAATTTCTTATTTTTTCTGCGACACTTTTTCCTGCATTTTCCATTAAAACAATTTGAGGAATTTTTGAATTGTTATCTATCTCTTTCATTTCATATGGAGAAATAATTCTTTTCATAATGAAAATTTAAGTTTTAACAATAGTTTACCTTGAACTACAATTTCACCCTCCTTACAATAAACTTTCTCAACAAAAGCATCTTGAGGACTTGAAATAATCATCTCCATCTTCATAGATTCAATTGTAACTAAAACTTCGTCTTTTTTCACAAAATCACCCTCCTTAACATTTAGCTTGTTTACTTTACCTGTAATAGGAGCTATTATCTCATCT
>JBDRXT010000078.1:0-6126 GCA_039803045.1 Caldifarciminota bacterium | reverse complement strand
TTGGGGGAGAAGTCGCTCCCTCCCAAAAGAGAGAATATGGAAAAGCTATTTTTAATACTATAAATTCGAGTCCTTTGTTTTATGGAATTCCTGATAAATTTGTTGTTTGGATGAGCCATGGAGATAAATTAAAAACATTACCTAAAGGTTTTAAAGTTATTGGTAAAAGCGAAAATTCCGAATTTTGCGCTATTGAAAAAGGTAATATTTATGGTGTTCAATTTCATCCAGAAGTATATCATACACAATTTGGTAAAGATATTTTGAAAAATTTCTTGTATAACATATGCAAAGCAAGAGGAGATTGGAAGTTAAGTGATTTCCTTAAAGAAAAGATTGATGAAATTAAAAGTTTAGTAAAAAATGAAAAAGTAATATTAGCACTATCTGGAGGTGTTGATTCAACTGTTCTTGCAAAACTTTTAGAAAAAGCTTTAGGAAATAATTTATATTTAGTTTTTGTAAATACAGGTTTATTAAAAGACTACGAAAGTGAAAGATTAAAAAAATTGTTTCAAAATAATTTATTCATTATTAATGAAAAAAATAGATTTTTGAATGCTCTAAAAGGTGTAATTGATCCAGAAGAAAAAAGGAAAATTGTAGGTAGGGAGTTTATAAATGTTTTTAGGGATTTTGTAAAAAATCTGAATTTAAAAATTAAGTTCTTAGCTCAAGGAACATTATATCCAGACGTTATAGAATCTAAAAGAGTTGTTGGACCTTCAGATAAGATAAAAACTCATCATAATGTCGGTGGACTTCCTGAAGACTTAGAATTTGAACTTATAGAACCATTTAAGTTTCTGTTTAAAGATGAAGTAAGAAAAATAGGAAAATTATTGGATTTGTCAGATGATATTATACATAAACATCCTTTTCCCGGTCCTGGATATGCTGTTAGAATAATTGGTGAGGTAAATGAGGAAAAATTGAGAATTATTAAAAGTGCCGATTTAATAGTTGAAGAAGAAATTAGAAATTTTGATTTATACGACAAGATTTGGCAGGCTTTTGCTATATTATTACCTGTTAAAAGTGTAGGGATTATGGGAGATAGGAGGACATATGAATATGTAATTGCTATTAGGATTGTTGAAAGTGAAGATGGTATGACTGCTGATTGGTCAAAAGTTCCTTATAATTTGCTTGAAAGAATTAGTAATAGAATAACAAATGAAGTTTTAGGAGTAAATAGAGTTGTTTATGATATTACTTCAAAGCCACCAGCTACAATCGAGTGGGAGTAATTTTGAAATATTTTAATGCTTAACGAATTTTAGTAATTTATTTGAAATTTTCAATATATAAAGTCCTTTACTTAAATTAGAAACATTAATTACAATTTCCCCCGATGAGTTGCTCTTTAACTTATCTTTAAAAACTTGTTTTCCTGATATTGTAACTATTTCAATATCGTAAACAAAAGAACCTTTTAAGTTTTTTACCTTTATATAATCCTTTGTAGGATTTGGATATAGGACTAATTCACCTTCTACTAAGCTATTTATTCTAATTAATCCAACACCCTCACTTGAACCTACTAAGAGTAATGTGTCATTTAATATTGATAAGGTATGCAAGATTGGAAAATTAGTAGCCAAGAAATACGTTTTGCCAGAAATATCATATTTTTCAATAATATTAAAATTTTCATCTAATCTATACAGTCCATTTTCTGTCAAAGTGAAAATTGAATTAAATTTATCTATGACAATGTCACTGATTGCCAAGTTTTGTAATGCTTGAATTTTCAATAAATTATTATTACTATAAAAATACAACCCCCCTCCTGTGCCTATTAAAAACCCATCATTATATTTTTCAATTGTTGTAACTGATAAATTCGAATTTTTATAAATTAAGTTTTCTCCATCAAATATAGCTATTCCATTATTCCCTCCAATTGAAATTAGATTGTTATTAACTTCAATATCTGAAATATTTCCTACGCTATTGCTATAAGGTGTATTTGAAATTACTGAACAATTCTTATCAACTTTATATACAGTTCCAGCAAAATTTGAAATTAAAATAGTATCTTTGTAAATTGTTAAGCTTGTAAAAGCTTTATCAGGATCAACTGGAAATATAGGAACAGCAATACAATAACTAACATTACCTATAGTATCTAAGTTAAAGTAAGAGAAAAATGATGATATGCCAATTAAACTATCATTTATTATTATGGGCTTTGTTATTCTGTAAACACTGTCTCCAAGTTCAATTATTTGATTTTTGTTTACCAGAAAACCGATGTAATTTAAGTTGTTTAAATTATAATCGTAATCTGAATGGGTGAAAATAAAAATTTTATCTTTTATTGTGATAATGTTTGATATGTAATTAAATGGAAATCCATATTTATAATTTTTAAAGTTGGGGTAGGTGTATATTCCCCAAGCAACATTATCTACGTAAATAGAAAGTGGATTATAGTGGAATCTTGAAATAATTAGAAATGTATCTATTGGCATTATATAGTAAGGTTGAGGATAATTTACTTCATCAATTAAGTTATTGTCTTTGAATTTTTTTAATATTCCTTGTCCGTAAATCTCGCATGAATTTGAATTTCTAGACGATATGAATAATGTATCTCTAAATGTCTCAAAGTAAATTGCACAAAAACCTCCAACAATTAAATTACCATTCTTATCATATATTCCATTTATTGTCCCAAATAGAACATTTCCAATATAAGCATTAATAAAGATAACTTTTGGTATGTTAATGCGCTCATAACTTGCTGGAATGTCAAAGTTATTTATATGAGTTTTTAGATAACCGAGACTATCTCCTATATAAACTGTGTCATTGAAAACAAAAATACTTCCTATAGGCAGCTTTATATTATAATTGTTAGGATCAATGAACTTGAGTTTATTTTTAAATAGATACAAGATCCAAGTTTTACCATAAATAAATAAATAATCTTTATACGAAAATAATCCTTTTCCATTACTTAAATCGCTTATGGGTATTTGGGATGTTGGATAGTGATAAACTTTTCCATTTTCTATATAACCAAATCCTTTGTTTTTTGTTAAATAATAAATTTTACCTCTAAATGTATCAACAGAGACAATAATGTTTGAATTTGTTCCTTCTGAAAATTTATAAGTTTTTAAACTATCTAAGTTTTTATTTAGAAGAAGTATTCCACCGAATGTCGCTAAATATATTGTATCTTTATAAATTATACCATCATATACACCACTTAGATTTGTCCAATATAAGAAGGGGAGCACATTAGCCCCCTTGATTTTCTTTCTTATTCTCTTCGTCTTTTATTAAAATTTCAATATTCTCTTTTGATTTTAAATTGTTTAGAAATTCTTTCCATTCTTGATCTTTTTTCCTTATCAAAAGCATTTGTTCTATTTGCTCTTTTACCTCGCTCAATTCTCTAAATTTTGCTTTGTTTAATTCTTGAACACTTACAACTGCCCATTTGTCATCAAATTTTAATATTGATGGTTTTCCAATTTTTAAATTCTTAATTTTTTCAAATATAGGATCATTTTCTGTAATGAACTTAAATCCACCAAATTCCCTTTCCTCTTTGTCCTTTGCAATAGACTTTGCCAGTGAATCGAATTTTTGTGGATTTTTTGATATAATGTTAAATACTCTTCTTGCTTCATTTTCTTTATCAAAAGTGATTATTCGGATTTTTGCGTTTGCAGGTATTTTAAATTGATTTTCTTTGTTTTCGTTATAATACTTCTCAATTTCATCTTCAGATATGCTGACATTTTTCAAAACATCAGATCTTAGTTCATTAATAACAAGGTTTTCAAAAATATTCTTTAATGTATTATATCCATCAGATTTAATGAAAATTCTATCATATACTATTGCATTTCTAAATAGAATTTCTCTTTGCACAAATATTTTAACTAAATCGTAAGCACCTTCTTTTGTACTATAAGCTTTTCTGTAAATTGCTGGAACTTTACTAAGATAATCTTCGTAATCTGTTTTTGTTATATATAGGTTCAGTTTCTTTATAATTGCAAGCGTTTCAGGTATTTCTTTACTTAGCGTATCGTAGTTTAATTCTTCATAGCCATATAAATTTAATAAACTGTCAAGTGTTTTCTCCCAAGTTCTTCTCTCTTTATCAAATCTTAAATTACTTTCAATCGCTGAATATATATCTTCAAGTTTTGTATAATCTGGTTTTTGAATTTTTATAATTTCAATAGCATAGAGTGTGTCTCTAATTTTGTCAAGAAACATTTTGTTTGTATCTTTTTGTGAAAAGTACTTATAAAGCAAGCTATCTGATGAATTTTCTGAAAATGTTATTAGTTTTGCTTCTTTATTGAATATGCTATCTTCTGGAAGTTTTGTTTCATCTTCCCATTTCATTATTTTTAGATTTACAAATCCCCAGATTCTATAATTTTGCTTGTTTTTCTCATAAAAATCTTTCACTTCACTTGAATCTACTTTTATCCTCCTACTAACAAAAACATTATAATAAACCCTTGCAAATTCATCTTTTAATCTATTATACAATTCCTCTCTAAACTTATAACTTTTGTAATATCCTTCTTCAATAGCTTTTTGTAATAATATTCTATTTTCAATCATTCTTTCAATAAGTTCTTTTTTTCCTTCATAAGTTTCGTATTTTGCTCTTATAAATGGTGGTTGATTTTCTATTTCTTTATCAAGTTCCATTAATGTTATATAGTTATTTCCGTATTTTGCTACAATTTCATCTTTATAATTTTTAGGAAATACTCTCTCTACTCCATCTATAGCATCTTGTAAATATTCGCTCTTTTGGAATTTAATAGCAATTTCTTCATAATATTTTGAAGCTAATTGATAATTTCCCATAGCCTCTGAGTATATTCCTAATCTATAAACTATTTCGTCATTTTTTTTGTCTAATTTATAAGCTTTCTCAATGAATTCGTATGCCTTCTTTATACTATCGGGATAGTAATAGAAGAAGTATAAGTCAGCTAGTTCTTTATATAAAATTGCTAAATCTTTTTTCTTATACTTTTTGCTTAGTTTGATGTACTCTTCTTTAGCTTTTTCAATCTCAAAAAGAGTTTCATATTGTTTTGCCCTTCTATATCCTTCATCATTATATAACGAAATTTTCAAGATTAAAATCTCAAGCATCATCTTCAACCTCCTTTTATAAGCTAAATTTTAATATAAAAGAACTTGCTATTGGAATTGCTAAGTTATCGTCAATAGGGGTAAATATTTCTACAATTCCACTTAATAAAACCGCTAATAGTTTCACACTTAAGCTTAAATTCGGAAATGTTATTATCGAGACAAGAATTCCAGCTATATAAAATCCAATTAATCCATTTAGTGATTTTTTAAAAATTTTTATATTTGGTTTCACATAATTTCCAATAATTGAAGCAACAGGATCACATATTGACAAAATTAACAAGGAAAATATTATTATTTCTTTTTCAAAAAGCAAATTTATTAGAGCATACGAAATTGCTAGATAAGTTGATCCTGTATATTCTCTATATTCATGCTTTTTTAATATACCACCAAAGAAATTAAGAAAAATTTTTCTAAAGCTCTTATTTTGCAATCTTAATGTATCTATAGAAAATACAACTAATAAGAACAAAACTGAAAACAATATCCTCCATTCTTTCTCAAGCACTAAAACTGGCAAAATTAATAACAATGTTAATAAATGAAAAATTTTTCTATAAATCACTTGAATGGAGCGGAGGGGACTTGAACCCCCGACCTCCTGAATGCCATTCAGGCGCTCTCCCAGCTGAGCTACCGCCCCAAGGAATTTCCAAAATTTTAAAGGTGAATTTGACTTTAAACTTTTAAATGATAAGAAAAACAAAAATTATTGCTACTTTTGGACCATCATGCAAAAATGAAGAGAAAATAAAAAAACTTTTAAAAATAGGTGTTAATTTATTTAGGTTTAATTTTAGTCATTCTAATGCTAAGGAACACATTGAAAACGCTAAAATGGTAAGAGATATTGCTAATAGTATGGGTATAAGAGTAGCTTTTTTACAAGATTTAGCTGGACCAAAAATTAGGATTGGAAAAATTAAAAATAATAAAGCAATATTAGAAAATGATAAAATCTTCATTTTGACA
>JBDRXT010000077.1:0-6142 GCA_039803045.1 Caldifarciminota bacterium | reverse complement strand
AATTGGAAAAGGGTTGGAAGTTACTAATTAAGGCTATTAATCAAAATCCAAAAATTCTTTTAAATAGCAGGAGAATTGGTAGCATATTAAAAAGGGGATTTCGTTTCAGAGTATGAACATTTTAATAACTTATAAGCTTAAGGATGTTGAGAGAAAGCTATATAATGAACTAAAGGAGAATGCGAATTTAGTCTATCTTACTGATGTAGAACAAAGTAAAAGATTAGAACTTATAAGCCAAGCTGATGTAATAATAAGCGCTTTTCCACAAAAAGAACTCAAAAAGGAGGAGATAGAAAGTTTTAAAAATTTAAAATACGTATTTTGTGTATTTGCCGGGATTGATCATATAGATAAGAATATATTTCCCAGGGGTGTTGAAATTATTCCAAATAGTGGGGGATATTCCATACCTATTGCTGAGCATGTTTTCGGTATGATATTAACACTTGCAAAAAGATTACATATAAATAATCAAAAGCTCAAGGAAGGAAAATTTGATCAATCAATTAAGAGTGTACTATTATATAATAAAATTTGTGGAATTGTGGGTTTTGGGGGTATTGGAAAGGCGGTTGGAAGATTAGCAAAAGCTTTTGGAATGAAAGTTTATGCAATAAACACATCTGGAAAAACTGACGAAATCGTAGATTATATTGGAACACTATTAGATATTGACTTTGTATTACAAAATTCAGATGTAATTGTAATTTCAATACCTCTAAGTGAGAGAACGAAGAATTTAATATCCAAGCGAGAGCTTGAAATTATGAAAGAAGATGCTATTTTAGTAAATGTAGCAAGAGGGCAAATAATTGATCAAAAAGCTCTTTATGAGCATATGAGAACTCATCCTGAATTTAAAGTTGGCTTAGATGTATGGTGGGATGAACCTGCTACTTTTGGTAAGTTCAAATTAGATTACAATTTCTTTGAGTTTGAAAACTTCATAGGTTCTCCTCACAATTCCCCACTTGTACCTGAGATATTTGAAATGAGAACAAGAAACTTAGTAAATATTATTAAGCAAACTTTAAAATTTCAAAAATGAATTTGGAAAGTATTTGGAATTATTTTAATGAAAATTTTGATATTTACCTAAGGGATAATCTTAGAAAGGAGAATATAGAACCTGAAATTCTGAATGAGGCGATTTTTTATAGTATAGATGGTGGTAAAAGAGTTAGACCATTTTTAGCATTTTTGGGATATAAACTAAATAAAGAAGAAATAGATAACAGGATTTACGATTTAGGTTGTGGATTGGAATTAATTCATAATTTTTCCTTAGTTCATGATGATTTACCAGCTCTTGATAATGATGATTATAGAAGAAATAAACTTACAATTCATAAGAAATTTTCAGAAGCAATTGCAATACTAACTGGTGATGCTTTATTTGCATATGCATTCAAGTTTTTAAATAGAGTTGATAAGAATATTTTAGAAATTGTGATTGAAGGAACAATATATATGATAAAGGGACAAGTTAAGGATATTCAAAAAAATGTTAAGAGTCTGGATGAACTTTTAAAATTGCATTATTATAAAACTGGAAAGCTTATAGAAATAAGCTTAATATGTGGATATCTTCTTGCGGGAGGTGAAAAGGTAGAAGCTATAAGAGAAATTGGTAAAAACATTGGTAAAATATTCCAATTAGTAGACGATTTATTAGACAAGGATAAAAGTGAAGATATAAATATTTTAAGATTCTTAGACTATGAGAGTACAAAAAAAATGATAGAAGAAATTAAGAATGAAACGAAAGAATTAATAGAGAGAAATTTTGAGAAAGGTGATTTCCTTTGTGAATTTATAGAGTTTCTGTCAAATAGATATGAATAAAGTTCTTTTGACTGCAATTATAGGAAGTTTAAGTGCTCAAATATTAAAGATTATGATAAATTACATAAATAAGAAAAAGTTAGATTTTAGAATCTTGTTTTCAACAGGTGGTATGCCAAGCTCGCATTCGGCTTCAGTAATGTCATTATCTATGGCTGTTGGTTTTGAGGAAGGCTTTAAATCAAACTTATTTGCTATTTGCTTATTCTTTAGTTTTATTGTAATGTACGATGCTGCTGGAATTAGAAGAGCTGCTGGCAAACAAGCTGAGATACTAAACAGGATTATTGAAGATTTATATGCAGGAAGAAAAACTGATGAAAAGCTAAAAGAATTACTTGGACATACTCCTATAGAGGTTTTTATAGGGGCTATATGGGGCATTATTATAGCTATTATAATGTATGCTTTATAATTTTGGAACTTGCTATGATGCGCAAATTTTTTCTCATTTTAAGTTTATTCTCTATAAGTTGGGCTCAAGTTGAACTTTTTAGAGAAGGTGATGTAATAGATGCAAGATTCTACGGTGAAGTTCTTGCTACTAATGTATACGTAACTTCTCATATTCCAGATCTTACTGCAGCTGCTGCTTCTTCGGAAAATGAAATGTTTCAAGCTGGTATTGCAAGGTTACAGTCTAGAATAAGAGTTAATGATATATTTACAATTGGACTTGGTCTTACTTGGTGGGGATTATGGTCTGGATTTTCTAGAAAGAATTTTCCATTTGTTAGTGAAGCTTATGTAATGACTGATACTCTAAGTTGGCCATTTGGTACAAATGCTGTTATTGCAGGCGGAAGAATGGTAAGGAATTATGGTTTGGGACTTCTCTTTTCCGATTTTTATGGACAAGGTTATAATACATTTGCCATTTTTCTAAGACCAAATAGAGAACAAGAAGTTTATATAGATTTCGTATATACAAAAATCTCAGAAGGAGGTGGTAATCAGGAAGACTGGTTTTATTTCCCAGTTGCAATAAATGATTCCGCCACAAAGCGCTATTATTGGATTTATACAAAGTACGATATGGAAAACTATGGATTAATCCTTAGGAAGCTCAAAAGGAATGACCAGCCATATGCATTTAATATATATTTCCTAAGTTTAGTAGAAGATAGAGCAATATCACCTGGTTTTAATCCTTTCTGGACTGGACTTTATATAGATGTTGGACCATTTAGAAAGTTCTCTATAAGAGGTGAAATTGGTTATATGTTTGGTAGGTGGGATGCTGTAAAACCAATATATAATGACTTACCAGACAAGTTATATACAATAATAAGAAATTGTGATCCAAATACTAATCAAGATTGTCCAGGATTTAGATTTAATTCCTTAGCATTTACGATTGATGCAAAGTATATTGCTAGTGAAACTTTTGGAATGGGTATAAGTTATACAAGCTTTCAAGGTGACGATGGAAAAACAAGTGATGTATATGAAGGATGGTTTCCCCCTTCTATGAGAGGTGAAATTGCACTAAATAGTAACTGGAGTAAGTGGAGTGGTCTTGGAGAGATATTTACATGGGGGATGAAACCTGGACTTTATAGAGATATCTTTGGTAGCGTAATGTCAGACTTAAGAATTATAAATGTGTATCTTGAAGCAGTACCATATACAATATTTCACTCACTAAAAGCGAGATTTGATTTCTTTGGTTATTGGGAATACTGGGGACCTGAGAAAGAATATATATCTGTTGACACTATAAAATATCCTATTAAGCCTGATCAAGCGTACGCTCTTGATCTAGGTTATGAATTTGACTTATCTCTTAGATTTAGATATGCTGAAGTAGCTGATTTGGGATTTATTATTGGCTACTTTATACCTGGAAATAGATTGAAATATGGATGGATTAGACCATCTTCCTTAGCTGGTCTTCAAAAAGCAGGTTTATTAACAGGGGATGTAATAGCTCAAGGAACTCAAATTGTAAATTATTCAAAAGCTGATGCTGGTAGTTTCTTAGCAAGATTCTGGATTTACAGAGAAATTAACTTTTAATAATAAAATGTAGGTAGGGTCTCTTTTCCCTACCGTTAATAATAAAAAAGATTTTACTATTATCATTACCAATTCCAATACCGTAAGAGTATAAAGTTTTACTCTTATCTATCCAGTAAAACTGAAATATGGGTGTTAATATAAGCCATTGATAATATGTGGATATCAAAAGATAGTTGTTACAAATTATTGAATTTTCATTATACCCAAGTATGTTTTTAGAACCGCCAATCACATTTTTATCTATCTGGTTTATGGAGAATTCAACATCAAAATTTTTACTATTTAAACTAAAGTAAACTTTGTAAAAAAAATTTAAGATATCTATTCTCGTATTTATAGAATTGCTTTTATAACCTCCAAATACCCCCAACTTTCTATTTAATGACCTCAAGCCCCCAAAATAGCCATTAACATTCAAAAAATATTCAAGATTTTCATTTTCAAGAACTTTATAATATTTGATTCCCGTTTTATTAAGGAAATTTACAGGTATAGCAAACTCAAACCCCAAATTTATAAAATTTTTATTATATTCAAAATCAAAAAAATCAAATTTTATGCTTAAGTTTCCGTTTATTGAAGTATCAATTAAAGTTAAACCTCCAAAACCATCAAATGGGATTTTCTTATTTTCAACTTTTACAAAATTCTGATCTAATGAAATTGAACTCTTTAGATTATAAAATTTATCAAGTTTATTTAGATTCAAATAAAGAATACTTTCTGAAAAGATTTTTTGCTCAAAGTTTCTTAAAAAACTCTTGTAAATAAAAACTTTTGAATAGTAGTTTATAAGTACGAATTTTTTTATAACGTATGGGAAATTTTTGCTAAACTTATAAAAAAGATATATTGTATCTAAAATTTTGTAAGATTTCAAAAGAGAAAATTCTGAAAATACATAGCCCTTATTTGAGAAATCTTTTAAAACATTATTTATTTCAGTTTGTGGATCTTTGGTAATTTTCTCGAAATTCGTATCACCTATTACTTTAAGTATAAAAATTCCTTCCATCTTTCATCTACAACATTATCTCTTAAAATATTTAGTTCAAAATAAGTTGGTTTTCTTGGTTTTGAAATTAATTTCATACCTGCTTCCTCGGGTGTTAAATCACCTTTTTTCAAATTACATTTAATACACGCACAAACCAAATTTTCCCAACTCTCTTTACCTCCCTTTGATTTCGGTATAACGTGATCTACTGTAAATGGTCCTTTTTGGGTTCCACAATACTGACATGTTCTTCTATCTCTTAAGATAATGTTTTTCTTTGAAAGTGATGGTTCTCTAAATTTAACTTTTACGTAGTATTTCAATCTTATTACACTTGGTTCTGGTATAGCAATATTTTGTCCTCTTATTAATTTATCATTTGAATATATAATTTCTGCCTTTAGTGAAAAAATGAGTTTTATAGCTCGCTTTACACTTACTATATTTAAAGGCTCGTACGTTTGATTTAAAAGAAGAACCCGACTCAAATTACTCTATGTTATTTGCTCTTCTCCAAGCAGTTTGTCTAAGTTTCTTGGCTCTTTCAATTTGTTCAGAAACATATTTCTTTAGAGTTCCACTTGCCATATTTAAAGCCCTATTATAATAACTTATAGCAATATCATAAAGTTTTAGGGCTTCATTGTATTTTTCATTATTAAATAAATTTTGAGCTCTATCCATGTATATGTCACCTAAGCTTGCATAAGCAAAAGAAACGATATCTGTCAAACCTTCTCTTTGACCCAAACTTATTGCTTTATTAAATAATTCTTCAGCTTTTGTATAATTTTTTAGATACTCAGAATATATTATTCCGAGCTTTAGATATACAGAGGAATTTTCAGATGTTTTTAAATAGTTTTCAAGATATTCAATTGCTTTACTATAATTCCTACTTGATAACATTTCATCTACAATGGCATTTAAATATTCTACGTTATTGGGTTCAGATTTAAATAGCTTTTCAAGATATTTTGAATATCTTTGTTTGTAAGTTTTATCTTCTTGACTTATTAATTTTGAATTTACAACGTATCCTAATTCCCAAACATCTTTGCTTGTGCTATCCTTGCTATATAATAATTCTATATTATCTGAAGCCTCTTTTAGTTTGTTCTGTTTTAATAAGATCTGAATATATCCTTTTATGATTTTTGTGCTATCTGGATATTTGCTTGACAAGTTTTTATACAAAGTTTCGGCGTCCTGGTAATTTCCGGATTTTTCATAAATTCCAATTAAGAGCTTAATAATTACCTCATTATTGGGATC
>JBDRXT010000076.1:0-6151 GCA_039803045.1 Caldifarciminota bacterium | reverse complement strand
TTAACCATTTCTTTATAGTGTGGTATAGGTCCACTAGCTAATCTTAATTCAACAAACCCTTTTCTTATCATATTTAAGATAAAATTCTTATAAATTCGTTTTTTGCCTTTTCTAGAACTTCCTCAATTCTTTTTATTCTATCTTCAAAAACTTTTTTATAAAAAAATTGAAAATGAAGATATGCAAATAATTTTTTAATTAAAAAAAATAATTTATTTTCATCGCTTATAGTTAATTCGTAAGTAATTTTGCCTCTAAGTTTAATGTTTAAATTAGACTTTCCTTCTTTTGGAATATTACCACTTAAAATTGTTTCTATTAAATAATAAGTTCTAAAAAATTTAGAATCATCAAAAGTATCGCTAATATCAATTCTTATAAAAAAAGAATTATCTGTTGCGTCAAATCTCAAATCTCTGATATAGTGTCTGCTTCTTCTAATTTCAAGCATTTTTGCAAAAATTTCATAATGTCTTTTATAGGCATTTAATGGATTAGAGGTTTCTATATTAAATTCTAAATATTCTTCTTTTGGAATTATAATTTCTTTAATTATTTTCTCTTCCATTAAATTTTTGCTTGTGCTTTTAACAAGTTTATAAATTTTGTTAAGTAACCTTTTCCTTCTTCAATGTATTTTCCAACAATTTTTGAATAATAAAAATTCCAATATAAAGAAAAGAAAAAATGAAAAAATATAGATCTTTGGAAAGAATTTTCTTGAGGAAGTTCAAAATATAAGGAACCTTTAATTGAAGTTTCAAATTTTCCATTATCATTTATATCAGCTTCATATGAACTTCTTATTTCAAATCTATAGTAGCAAAAAGAATCTATTTTCTTATTTAATTTATATTCTGAATTCATCTTTTCTTTTTCTCCCCTTATTAGATTAAAAGAACTCTCTTTTATATCTTCTTCTTTAATTTCAAAAGCACTTGATATAATTTTTTTGAAATTTTTCGAAATCATAGAAATATTTGGACCTTCATAAGTAAATGTTAAAGGTAAAATTGTTAAATCAAATTTTTTAACTATTGCAGCTGTAAAAAGTAAAGGTTTTATTTGAACTTCTGTTAAAGCAAATTTATCCATAAAAATTAAACTTTTTCAAGTTAAATAAATCATTTAATTTTAATATATAAATATTTTTAGGTCAAAAATTTAAAATTTATGCCAAAAATTAAAGATATAGACGAAAATTTTGAAAAATATAAAGAAGTTTTAATTCATAGAGGTCTAAATAGTTTAATTCCAATAATTGAAAATGGAATAAAAGAATTTAAAGAACTAAAAGAATTAAATAAAATTCTTAAAGAAAAGAAAACAGAACTAAATAAAATTAACAAAGAATATATAGAAAAAAAAGAAGAAAACTTATTAAAAAAAGCTAAACTATTAAAAGAGGAAATTAATAAGTTAGAGGAAGAAGTTAAAAAAAATGAAGAAAAAATTTCAAAAATTGAATTACTTTTACCAAATTGGATCCATCCAGAAGTTCCTTTAAATATTGGTGAAGAATATGAAAAACCAATAAGATATATTGGTAGACCAAAGGTTTATGAAAATCAAATTGAAAATTTTATTAAAATGTATCCGAATGTCGAATTTGAAAAAATAAATTATGAACCATTGCATCACTATAGCTTAGTTGGAAAATATATTGATCAAGAAAAAGCAGGAGAAATTTCTGGATCAAGGTTTTATTATTTATTTAATGAATTAGTAATTTTAGATTTAGCTTTAAGTTTATATGCAATAGAATTTTTTAAGAATAAAGGTTATTCAGATGTATTAATGATAACTCCTTATATGATGAGAAAAGAAGTAGAAGAAAAAATTACATATTTTGAAGCTTTTCAAGATGCATTATTTAATGTTGAAGATAATTTAATATTAATTTCAACATCTGAACATCCAATCATAGCATATTACAAAGATAAATTATTTGATCCAAAGGATTTACCTATTAAAATTCTTGCATGGACTGCTTGTTTTAGAAAAGAAGCGGGAGCTCACGGAAAAGATACAAAAGGAATATTTAGAGTCAAGCAATTCCATAAAGCAGAAATTCATGTAATAGCTAAAAAAGATGAAGATTATGATGAAGTATTTAAATTAGCAGATGCTGTTCAGGAATTTTTAGATTCTCTTAATTTACCAAATAGATCTGTAATAGTACCAAGTGGAGATATGGATAGAAGAGCGTTAATTCAAATAGATGTTCAAACATGGTTTCCAGCTGAAGGAAAATATAGAGAAACCCATTCTATAGCTACTATGGGAACTTGGGTTTCTGAAAAATTAAATATGAGATATGGATATGCTGGAAGTAAAAAGGAATTAGTAAGAAATGTTTACGCAACAGCAGCTGCAGTAGAAAGATTAATTTGCGCTATAGTTGAAAATCATTATAATCCAAAAGAAAATATAATTGAAATTCCAAAAGTTTTACATAAGTATACGCTTGGAGTAAAGGAAATTAAAATATAAAGAATCCTCTTTTATCAAGAGTAATTTTTTAGTGCAATGCAAGCAACTAGTATGGCTTGGAATTGGAAGCAATTTATAATAATTTTTATAATACTTATTGTTTTTGCATTTGTTTTTAGTTTTATTGATCCTATCTTCGTATCATTTATGACAAAAATATGGTGTTGCAATTATTTTATCAAGAATTATTATGTACGATGAAGCTATTCGTTTAGTTTGCATATCTGATTTATCTGTGTTTTTTAGAATATAGTCCTATCGTACTTATATATAGAGAAGTAGAAAAAGAAGTTATTGAAGGTTGTAAAAGAAATATGAAGATTTCTTGTGAAACAGGATCTTTCCACACGCTTTGTTATGAGAGATTACAAGAAATTTGCAAAATTGACAATCTTCGTCCAGAGGATATAACAATATGTGCTGAAGATAAAGACGCTATTTGTAATGAGATTAGTAGAAGATACTTTAGAGACGATGAAATAGAAAATTATTGTAACAAACTATTGCAAAAAAATTGTACTATCAATTTACAAGATTACTGCAAACAATTTTTTAAATATGTATAAGTTGTTTTGTTTAAACTTCAATATTTACACTTCTAATTCCAACTAACATATTTGGACAAACATCTATACTATAAATTTCTATTTTCCTAATTATTCCTTTTGGTAAATCTGTTAAATAAATTTCTTTTGATTCTCCAGAGCTAAGATTTTTATCGAGAGTAATATTTCTAACAGCTATTTTTCCATCTTCATAGATTAATTTTATTAAATATCTTTTACCTAACTCAATACCTAAATTTATCATAGTTAGTTTTATTATTGGTGAAGTTTCTTCATTTCCTAAAGAAATTGTTGGTTCTGGAGAAACATATTTTCTAACTACTATATCATCAATCCTATGTTCATTAGTTAATCCACCAGTTCTCGCACCAAAAATTGTTTGTCCAATTCCATTTAATGCATTAGGTTGTGGAGAAGTATCGCATGCATTTACTACTAAATTTCCATCATAATAAATTCTTGCACAGACTCTATTACTTTCTTTCCAATAATAAATTTCAGCTGTATGCCATTGAGAATTATCTATATTAGTTATTCCAGTTGCACAAGCTATTCCAGCTCCATTACCTATGGTACTTTTAGTAAAACAAATTCTATCTTGATATTCATCAAAAGTAAAATGATAACCTCCTCGAACAACATCTTCCTCAGTACCAATATAATCTGTATCATAAACTCCTAACCAAACAGCATCAGCACCAGTTCCTCCACCAGCCCAAAATCTAAATCTAGCATGAAATCCTAAAGGACCTGGATTAGTTTGATAGTAGAGATATCCTAATTGATCTGTTGTTGCTGGCGTTAATCTAACCCATTTGTTTGTAGAATCATAAACTGCAGATCCAGCAAGATTTCCAGATGGTGGCGTTTCCATATCTTCGTAAATAAACATTGTATTTTTTGGATTACTCATAGAAGTAGCACTTGGATTTCCATAATACAAATAGATTGTTTTATTTGAACTAACAGGAATGTTTGGAACCTTTACCCAAATTCTTGTATTGGGAGTATTACATCCATCTTCAATCCAATAATTTAATAAAGTTATTCCATCACTATCAGTAAATCTAATATCTCCACAATCATTTCTCATTTTTCCTTGAGAAATTAATTCTTGAGTATTTATTGTTACTAAAATTTGATAATCATTTAAATTATTTCCAGAATTTTCTGTTATTTTTAGTGGAATTCTATAGTTAAAATCTTTTAAAGTAATTCTATATGCATAAATATCAATTTTTTCTTGTGAACATTCAACAATAGATTTTATTGCTGTTTTTTCTGTTTCAGAAGTTAATTGTGAAATATATCCACTAAAATAAAAATAAAGAATAGCTCCAATTCCAATAGTTATAACAAGAATTATAATTGTTGCGATATATGATGAAATTAGATTGAAATTGTTCATAAGAAAATAATAGCAAAAAGAAAAATTATTTAAAAAATTTCGCCGGGGGTGGGATTTGAACCCACGCGGGCTTTTTGCCCACGGGCTCTCCAGGCCCGCGCCATATCCGCTAGGCGACCCCGGCATAATAGTATTTTAAAATTTATTGTAAATTATGAATTTAGAAGAATTATTAGATATAGTTGAATTTCAATTTGGAAGAGAAATAAGGAAAAGAATTGAAATTTTAGATTTAAAAATAAAAAAGTTTAAGTCAAGAAAAATTGAAATTTATTTAAACAACAATTTATTTTTGTATCTAAATCCAAAATTTTTTCTCTTTTCGATTAATATAGAATTCGCTAAAATTTTAGTTGAAACTAAAAAGTTTTATATAAAAGTTAAAAACGAATTTATAAACGACATTAAAAAAACAAAAAACATAATAAGAAAAAATATTTTAGAATATAGTAAAGATTTTAGAAATGGAGATGATATAATAGTAATTGATGAAAACAATAATTTAATTGGAATTGCAAAAGCTAAATTTAACTATAATGAAATAGAAAATTCAACTTATGGCTTAATTGCAAAGATTAAAAAATTTTACTTATAATTTATTTATTTCTAAGATATCAATTTTATCTATATATCCATCTCCATCCATATCTTTTCCTTCAACGACAGCACAAAAATGCTCCTCTAAATCAAGAAATAAAGGTAAAGATTTTATTGTTATTTCAGTTCCTAATTTTCTTTTTCCAGCAAGCAATATTATTTCGCTATCTAAATTAAACGGATTTTGAGAATAATATATTATTCCTATATTTTCTTCTGAATACATTTTGTTAGAAAATTCTGAATAAATATTCCAATTAAATTCTTGTAAAAATCTTAATTTAAGTATAGTATTTAATTTATACGATATTATATTAGTTACTGGACCACCCACTATTATAAGATTTTTATACAATAAATTGTAATTTATAACATCGATATCAAATTTAACTATAGGAAATGAAGAAATTAATTGACCCAAATAAAATAATAGATGATTATCTCTAGATCTTGCTGAAAATGGACCATGGGGATCTGGAGAACCAACTACAATATAAAATTCGTTTTTCTGAAAATTTTTTAAAAATTTTGGAACTTTTGGAAAAAAGCTAAATTTTTCTTCTGGATTATCTAAAATTATTTGAAAATAAGAGGGAAATGCTTTATACTTTTTTCCGATTTTAATTATAAAACCCATTTTAATAAGTTTATTCAAGTAGTGAAAAAGAAGCTGTGGATAAATTCCAATTCTTTTAGATAATTCTTTTAAACTTAAACTTTCTAAATTTAAGTGGTATAAAATTTTAAATTCTATACTTTTTTCGTCAAAAAATTTACATTCTTTTGAAGAATAAATTTTATTTTCTTTTACTATTTTCATAAAAATATTTTTTAAAAATATTTAAATAAATTTTTTAAAATTTGAAATTTTAAAAAAATTTTTTGATAAAATATAAAAATATTTTTTTAAAATTGTTTAATATATGTGTGGAATTATAGGTATAGTAAGTAAACAAGATTTTGAAGTTAAAGAGGCTTTAAAAATGTTAAAAAGATTGGAATATAGAGGTTACGATTCTGCAGGATATGGAACTTCTAATGGAAATATTGTTAAATGCGTTGGAAAAATAGAAGATTTATTTGAAAA
>JBDRXT010000075.1:0-6213 GCA_039803045.1 Caldifarciminota bacterium | reverse complement strand
AATTCTAATAAATTTAAAATACATTTAAAAAAATAATCACTTTTTCTTAAATTAGTAGTTTTATGTTTTTTACATATTTCGCTTGCTCCTTTAAAATCATATAATTTTGATAAAGCATCTACATAAAAATAAAGAGCAGATTCCGGACGAATTTGTTCTATTAAATCTTTATATTTTTCATTATGATATAAAATTTGTGCTTTTATAAGTTGAGAAAGTTTTAATTCATTTAAAAATTTATACGCTAATTCTGTCCTTGGGAAGTTATTAACAAGTTCAATAAGAATGTCTTTTTCTCTCAAAGTGAAATATAAGATTTCATAACTTTTTGCATTAAAGTAATTTTTGTATTTTTTATAAACTTTCCTTAAACTGTCTTTTAAATTTTTTTTACTTAACTCTTGAAGGTAAAAATTTAAAATTGTTGTTATATATTGTTTTTTAGCATTGAGTTTTATTAGTTTTTCTATATCGAATTTTAGAAAATCCCTTTGGTATAAAAACTCAAAAACCCATTCAATATCTTGATATTTTTTTCTAAATTCATTCAATATTTGAGTGTCTGGCTTTGACTTGTAGATTAACGCTTTTTCTATATCTGATGGCATCTGGATTAAAATGAAAATCATTCAACTTCTTGATATTTCATATCCATTAAACCATTTACATATCCTCCTTCATCTACTACTAAAATCTTGCAATGTAGTTCTCCATCAATTTTTCCTGTGCTTTGAACTTCTACTCTATTTCTAATATAAACTTTTCCTTCAATTTTCCCACCAATTATAAGATCACTTGCCCAAACATTTCCTATAATACATCCTTCTTTTGAAACTATCAAAACTCCATCTATTTTTACATCTCCTTCAACTCTTCCATCTATTAAAGCTCCTCCATTTACTTCTATATTTCCTTTGAATATACCTTTACTTCCAATTATTGTATCTAGGTTATGTTCGCTCTTTTTCTTAAACATCACTTAAAACCCCTATTCCTGGCATTTCTTCACCAGAAATTAATTCTAATGTTGCTCCTCCGCCTGTTGAAACATGAGTGAAGTCATTATCACTTAAGTTTGCTTTATGAATTGCAGATACTGTATCACCACCACCAATTACACTAATGACACCCTTTTTTGTAATTTCGCTTATAAATTTTGCTATTTCAAACGTTCCTTTACTAAATTCTTTTTCTTCAAACTTTCCAAGAGGTCCATTAAAAAATATCATTTTTGCATCTTTAATTTCCTCTTTAAATAACTCGATAGTTTTCTCTCCAATATCCATTCCCATATAACCTTCTCCTATTTGTTCAACATTAATTATTTTTGAATTTTTTACAATATGATCAACTGGTAAAATAACTTTTTCTCCATAGTTTTCTAAAAATTTTTTTGCAAAATCTAAACTGCTTTCTTCAACTATTGAATTTCCTACGCTAATTCCCTTTACTTTTAAAAATGTATATGCCATAGCTCCTGCAATTAATATCTTTTTTGAAACTTTAGCAAGGTTCTCAAGAACTTTTATTTTATCAGATACTTTAACTCCTCCAATTATGCTATAGAATGGTTGAATTGGATTTTCTTTAACTTTATAAAGATATTCAATTTCGTTTTTCATTAAAATACCTGCAAGTCTTAGATTATATTTTAATGCAACACCATAAACTGATGCATGTTTTCTATGACTTGTTCCAAATGCGTCATTTACATATATTTCACCAAGTTCATATAATTCATTTATTAAAATTTCATCATTTTTCTCTTCCCCCTGATGAAATCTTATATTTTCCAAAATTAAAATATCTTTACTTTTCAACTTTGAAATTTCATTTTTTACTCTTTTTAGATAATCAATATAGTCATTTTCTACTATATCAAAGAAGTTAACATTTGTATTTAAGAGTTTGCTTAAGTGTTCTGAAACAGGTTTTAATGAGTATTTCAAGTCAATTCCTTTAGGTCTTGAGAGATGAGAAATTAAGATTAAAATTGCTCCGCATTCTCTTAAGTAGTTTATTGTAGGAAGTGTTTTTAGAATTCTATAATCATCTACAACCTCTCCGTTTTGAACAGGTACGTTAAAATCAACTCTTAAAATAATTTTCTTATTTGTGAATATATCCTTAGGAACATCTAAAATTGAAAGTTTTCTCATAGTTTGAAAATTTTAAGGGGTTAGCTAAATATTTCAAAAATAAACCTTTACAATTTCTCCAAAGCTAACGTTTAATTTTTCACTTGCATTTCCTTCAACAACACTAATTTCTAAAAATCCACTTGAACCCTTTAAAAATACTAATTCATCTTTATTTGCTTGACTATAAGTTTTAACTTTTTTTTGAATTTTTATAGTCTTAATTTCAACATTTTTAAATTTATTATCAAATTCAATATTTGTTATTAAATTACCAAAATCATCTATAAATATAACTTCTCCTATTACAAAATTTTCGAAAAATTCCACTTTTCTAAAATCTAATTCAATAATTTTTTCAATTGGCTTTGCTATATCTTTTATATTATAACCTTTTGATAATTTTGCACAAAATGGTCCAAATACATCTCTTGCATGAAATGTATAACTTGAATTTTTAGGAATTTCTATTTCATATGCTTTATAATTTTTTAAAAAACCAAACAAACCGTTATCAGGACCAACAAAGTAATAATTCTCACTTTCAATAGCAATGGCTCTTCTTTGAGAACCAACCCCAGGATCAATAACTGCTAAAAAAATTGTTTCTTTTGGAAAATATTTATATGAAGTATATAATACAAATTGACCTGCTTTTATATTAAACTTTGGAATATTATGAGCAATATCAATAATTTCAACATTCGAATTTATTGATTTAATTATCCCTTTTACTTGTCCCACATAAAAGCTTTCACCAAAATCGCTAATAAATGCTATTTTCCTTTCCATTCATTAATTTTCTAAAAATTTTATCTAATATAGCATTTACAAGCTTAATAGCTTCGTTAGAAACAAAGAAATTACTTATGTTTAGTGCTTCTGATATTATAACTTTATAGGGCGTATCAAGTGCTATAAATTCAGAGAGAGCAGTTTTTAAAATTGACTTTTCTAATAAAAATATTTTTTCATAATCCCAATATCCTACAATATTTTCCTTTAGGATTTTCTCTATTTTATTAGCATTTTGCTTATAACTATTTAAAATAGTTCTTGAAAAATTCAAAATCTCATCCCAATTCTCCAAATCCTTTATAAATTTTTGCCTTATGTTCTCTTTCTTTATAACTTTTACTTTTTCGTCAAAATAGCTTTTTCTCATTTTTGAAATATTTTCAAAAGTTTCATCTAAATCTAAATTCATTAGTTCTGCATTATATATTGTTTCAATAACTAGAGCTCTTGAAAGTCTTCTTCCATGAAATGGATAGAGCATAGTTCTATACTACCTCAATAGTTGTATATTTAGCAATTTCAGATAAAATTGTTTCAATTTGTTGGTTTCTTAAGCCAATTATAGGGATTGGAATTTTGATTTTGCTTAT
Organism: Caldifarciminota bacterium; assembly: GCA_039803045.1. Lineage (GTDB taxonomy): Bacteria > Hydrothermota > Hydrothermia > LBFQ01 > DSFT01 > DSFT01. Next base: position 2,687 of record JBDRXT010000075.1, on the reverse strand, counting down.
AAGAACTAAATAAATTGTTTTATTTTCACTATCATATTGAACACTTTTAATTTGTTTCCATAAATACTTACCTTTTTGAACTTCAAGTTCAAGTTTTTCCGCTACAGATTTTGGAATTTTAAAAAATATACCTTCACTATCTGTTCTTATTTCAAAATCTAAAACTAGTTTGTATTTCCTATAAAGGTAAAATACAACGAAAATAAAAATCGCAGTTAAAGCTATTGAAATTGCAACATAATAAAATTTCATTAACTTTAAAATTTTAAAGCATATGACAAAAATAGTTAAGCTTCCAGTAAGAGGTATAACATGTTTAAACTGTGCAAGAACTGTAAAGAATGTAATTAAAAATTATGAAAATGTAAAATCAGTTGATGTAGATTTAGTAAATGAAGTAGTAACTATTGAGTTTGAAAAAACTTTTTCTTTTAAGAGAGCAAAACAAGAGCTTTTAAATATTGGTTATGAGATTTTAACGAAAAACTTCGAATTATATATTCCTCAATTTGATGAAAAATTAGAAAATTACTTATTAAGTGAATCTTCAATTCTAACATATTTTTATGATTTTGAAAGTAAAACTTTAAAGTTAGAAATCTCTCCAATAAAAGATTTAGATGATGTTTTAAGAGATATTAACAAGCTCGGTTATAAGGCGCATTTATTAAGTGAGGGAAAAGGAGCTTTTGATATTGAATTTGAAGAAAGGAAAAAAGAATTAAATGATATAAAAACGAGAGCTATATTTTCTTCAATTTTATCAATTCCACTTTTATTACATGAATTTTCAATGCCTTTAAATCCTATTATTCAACTTATTCTTACAATACCAATTCAATTTTATTTTGGTGGTTATTTTATAAAAAATGCAATAAAGTCTATAAGAGCGAAAAACTTAGATATGAATGTATTAATATCACTTGGAACACTTTCTGCATTTTTTGGCTCATTTTTACACTTTATAAATCCAGAAATTTTTCATCACGTTTATTTTTCAACAAGTGCAATTATTATAAGTATTATTTTGATTGGAAAGTTTTTTGAAACAAGGGCAAAATTTAAAGTTTTTGAGAATTTAAAGAATTTATATGTTCAAAATCCAAAGAAAGTCATTGTTCTAAATAATAATAACGAACTTGAAATTGATATTAGTGATTTGAAAGAGGGGGATATTTTTGTTGTGAAAGAAGGCTTTTTAATTCCAGCAGATGGTATTATAATTCAAGGAGAAGGTTATTTAGATGAAAGTGCATTTAGCGGGGAGACAAAGCTTATAAAGAAATCAAAAAATGATGAAGTATTTCAGGGAACAATCTTAAGGGAAGGTTATTTAAAAGTGAAAGCTTTAAGAGTTGGAAGCAATACACTATTTAGTGAAATTTTGAAAATTTCAAGATATGCTCAAAGAGAAAAATCAAGCCTTGAAAGTTTAGCAAATAAAGTATCTTCAGTATTTACCCCAACTGTTGTTGTATTTTCAATAATTGTATTTATTTTTTGGTTTATAAAGTCAAATTTTGAAATAGCTCTTTTAAAGTTAATATCAGTTCTTGTTATTGCTTGTCCTTGTGCTATTGGAATTGCTATTCCTCTTGTAATAGCAGCTAGTATAAACAAATCCCTTAAAAATGGAATAATTATCAAAAATTCCGCTTCTCTTGAAAGAGCAAATAAAATTAATGTAGTTGTTTTTGATAAGACAGGAACACTTACAGAAGGAAAGTTAAAGTTAAAAACTAATATTCCCTATGAACATTTAGTTTATTTAGCTTCTCTTGAGAAATTAAATGAACATCCTATATCAAAAGCAATTTTAGATAATTATAATGGAGAATTTCTTAACGTTAATGAATTTGAATATATAAGAGGGGAGGGGATTAAAGGAATTGTCAATAATAAAAAAGTTATTATAGGGAATAAGAAGTTATTTGAAAAAGAAAAATTAATTGTTAATTTTGATTTGGGCTATTATATTGAAGGTTATGGGGCATTCGAACTTATATTTGAAGATAAAATAAAGGAAGATGCAAAGAAACTGATAAATATTTTAAAAAAGAATTATAGAATAATTGTTTTGAGTGGAGATAGTTATGAAAATGTTAGAAATGTATGCAAAGAGCTTAAAATAGATGAGTTTTACTCAAATTTGAATCCTTTTGAAAAGTTAAAATTTGTCGAAGATTTAAAAAAGGAAGGTAATAAGATATTATACGTTGGAGATGGAATTAATGATGCTATTGTACTTTCAAAAGCTGATTTATCTATTGCAGTTTCGAATGCTCTTGATATTGTAAAAGAAAGTGGAGATATTATACTTATTAAGAGTGATATTTATGGCATTTTGAAAGCTTTTGAAATTTCAAAAATTGCAAGTAGTAAAATGAAATGGAATTTATTTTGGACTTTCTTTTATAATATTATACTCATTCCATTTGCTGGATTTTATATTCATTTTCATCCGATTTATTCTGCTATTGCTATGGCATTATCCGATATTTTCGTGTTATCAAATTCTATTTATAATTGGAGAATTTCTTCTAAAAATCCTGTATGAATATCCCCAATTTTAAACTTTTCGTTTTGAATAATTTTTAAATGTAATGGGATAATTGTTTTAATTCCTTCACCTCTAATTACAAACTCTTCAAGTGCTCTCTTAAGTCTATTTATAGCTTTTTCCCTAT
>JBDRXT010000074.1:0-6257 GCA_039803045.1 Caldifarciminota bacterium | reverse complement strand
AAAATGAAAATGAAATTGTTGAATGGATTAAAAAAATAAAAAGAGAATACCCAAAAGTTGAGTTTATATTAGAACCAAAGTTTGATGGAACATCTCTTGAATTAGTTTATGAAAATTCTATATTAAAATATGCTATCACTAGAGGAGATGGTTTTAAGGGTGAAGATGTAACAAACAATGCCAAAACTATAAGAACAATACCACTAAAATTATTAAAAGATATTAAAAGAATTGATATAAGAGGTGAGATCTTAATTTCAAAACAAGATTTTAAAAAATTAAATGATGAACTTATAAGAAATAATGAGAAAACATTTGCTAATCCAAGAAATGCTGCAGCTGGCTCTCTTAGACAACTTGATCCAAGTATAACTTCAAAGAGAAAATTAACATTTATAGCATGGGGAATAGGTTATTATGAAAATTTGGAATTTTATAATCAATTTGAAGTATTAAAATTTTTAAAAGAGATTGGATTTAAAGTATCAGAACCAATAGATGTTTGTAAAAATGAGTATGAAGTAATAAATTTTTATAAAAAGATGTTAAATGAAAGAGAAAATTTTCCATTTGAACTTGATGGAATTGTAATTAAAGTAAATCAATTTTCTATCCAAAAAGAGCTTGGTTGGACAATAAAATCCCCAAAATGGGCAATAGCGGGTAAATTTCCAGCAATAGAAAGAACAACAAAAATTATAGATGTTATATATCAGGTGGGAAGAATGGGCATAATAACACCTGTTGCAATATTAGAACCTGTTGAAATAAGTGGAGTTATTGTTTCAAGAGTATCTTTACATAATTTTGATATTCTAAGAAATTTGGATATAAGAATTGGTGATTGGGTATATGTAAGAAGAGCAGGAGATGTAATACCTGAAATTACAAGCGTTATAAAAGAGAAAAGAACAGGAAATGAAAAATTTATTGAAATTCCCAAAAATTGTCCATCTTGCAATACTCCACTTATAAAAGATGGAGCATATTATAAATGTATAAATTTATCTTGTCCTGGAAAACTTGCAAGTCACTTAGAATATATAGGTGAAGTTCTTGAGATAGAAGGACTTGGCGAAGCTACATCTAATAATCTTGTAAAGTTAAATTTAGTGAAGGATATTGCAGACTTATTTTATTTAACAATTTCTGATTTTATGAAATTACCTAATTTTGCAGAAATATCAAGCAAAAAACTTTATAATGAAATTCAAAAAGTAAAGCAAGGAATAACTCTTGAGAAATTTATAATGATGCTTGGCATACCATCTATTGGGAAAGCTAATTCAAAAGCACTTGCAAACAAATTCAAAACTCTTGAAGAATTCCTTAATTGTTCGTATAACAATTTAATTTCAATTAGAGGAATAGGACATGAAATTTCTACAAACATAATAAAATTTTTAAGAGATGAGAACAACAAGAAAATTATTGAAAAAATCTTAAAAAGTGGACTTAAAATTATTCAGGAAGAAAAAGAAGTTAAAACTTCTAAGTTTTTCCATAATAAAAAAGTTGCAATTACGGGGGAAATTTCAAAATTCACGAGAGATGAAATTACAAAGTTCCTTGAAAGCATAGGTGCTATAGTTTCAAAAAGTGTAAGTAGAAAAACTGATTATTTGATAGTTGGGAAAAATCCAGGCTCAAAATTACAATTAGCTCAAAAATATAATATAAAAATTATTAGTGAGGAGGAACTTTATGAAATACTTGAAAGTGAAAAACTTCTTTAATGAAATTGCTAAATTTTATGATATTATTATGCATGATGTAAATTATGATGAATGGGCGTTTTATATTGATCAGTTAATTAAAAAATTTAATGGTAAAAAAAAATCTTAGATTTAGGTTGTGGAACAGGAAACTTAGATATTATTTTAAAGAATAAAGGTTATTATGTATTTGGACTTGATATATCAATTAACATGCTTAAATTAGCAAAGAAAAAAAATTTAAATAACGTTGTAAATGCTTCATTTTTCAATATACCTTTTAAAAGTCAAAATTTTGATATTGTAATTTCTACATTCGATAGTTTAAATAATATTAACGATTTATATGAGCTTAATTCTATATTTCTTGAGGTTCATAGAATTTTAAAAAGTGGAGGAATTTTTACGTTTGATTTAAATACAATATATGTTTTTAGAACATTATGGAATAACTATTTTAAAATTAGTGAAATTGAAAACTTGGTTGTAATATATAGAAGTAAGTTTATTGAACCTAATGCTTGCTTATTAAAAATTACAATTTTTCAAAAGCTTGAAAATAATTTATATAAAAAATATGATTTTGAAATTTCAGAAAAAGCATATGAAATAAACAAGATTATAAGTTTATTGAGAAATGCTAATTTTAGAAATGTTTTAGCATTAGAGCATCTTTCTTTTAGAAGAGCTAATGAAAAAAATAATAGGGTTCAATTTATTGCAATAAAATAATTACCATCCTCCACTTGCTCCTCCACCACCAGAAGAACCACCTCCAAATCCCCCTCCAGAAGAACCACCTCCAAAACCCACTCCTCCATAACTCCATCTAGGACCACCTTCAATTACTTCAATATTTATTCCTCGACGCTTATAATAGCCCATCTTTGCTAATGAATGGACAAATAAAAAAATCACAAAAAGTTCCATAAATGGAACCAAAATATTAATAGGATCTGAAGTTGAATGACCTAAAATGTAAATAATGAAAATAAAAAATATTGGAAAAAGTAAAAAAGGATGAATAATGACCAAAATTACGCCAAGTACAAGTGGAAACAAAACTAGAAAATTAAAATTGAAATAATATACAAAGAGAATAATTATAACCAAATTAACAAAAATAACGAAAATAGGATGGATTCCAAAAAATATCAACAAAGCAAAGGCAATAAAAAAAACTAAAATTGAAAACAAATCTAAAAAATTTCCTTCTCTTTCTTCTGTATTACTTCCTTCTGAAATCCTATTTTCAATTTCATTTAAAGCACTTTTTAAACCTAAGTAATAATTACCTTCTCTAAAATACGGCGCTATTTTATTTCTAATAATATCTCCAGCTATTCCATCTGTTATTACTTCCTCAAGCCCATAACCAACCTCAATCCTAACTCTTCTTTCTTTCATTGAAATTAAAATTAAAATTCCATTATCCTTCCCCTTTTTACCAATTCCCCATCTCTCAAATAATAAATTTGCATACTCTTCAATAGAATAACCAATAGAATCAAATATTGCTATCGCTATTTCAACACTTGTTTTATTTTCAATTTCTTTTAATTGATTCTCCAAATCCTCAACTTGCCTCCGATTTAATACATTCGCATAATCATTCAAAAATCCAATAGGCTCGGGAAATTCTTGAGATAAAATTAAAAATAAAATACTCATTTAATCAAAGCTTTTATTTTATTTTCAATATCATTTAAAACATCAATATTTTCAGTACCACCTTCCGCTTTTATATCTGAACCTCCCCCCTTTCCAATAATTTCGTTTATAAGATTTTTTGCACTTATCTTATCTTTTAAATTTTTTCCAATGCGAAAATGAGCTATTACTCTATTGTTTTCAAGTGAAAACAGTAAGATTATTTTATCAATGTCATACAAGTAATCTGCTAATTTTCTTAAGGATTCAATATCAAAATTATTAAGGACTTCAATGTGAACCTTATATCCATTTATTTCCTTTAACTTAACTTGCTTTGAATATAAACTTATGTAATTTTCTAATGTTTCTAGGAATTTTTGTCTAAATGTTTTGCTATCTTCTATTAATTTTTCAACTTTTTGTGGAAGTTCCTTTAAATCTGTTTTTAATAAAATAGAAGCTTTTTTTGAGTTTTTCTCAATTTCCCTAATATACTCATATGCTTTCATACCAACAAGAGCATTAATTCTTCTAATTCCGCTACTTACTGCTTCCTCTTTTATAATCTTAAAAAATCCAATTTCACTTGTTCTACCAACATGTGTTCCACCACAAAGCTCCTTGCTAAAATCTCCAATACTTACAACTCTTACAATATCTCCATATTTTTCCTCAAATATAGCAATAGCTCCCTCATTTATAGCATCTAAATATTTCTTATATTCCCAACTAACTTCTAAATTTTCTAAAATTTTTTGATTTACTAACTTTTCAATTTTTTCAATTTCCTCTTCTGTTAAGGCCTTTGAGCTAGAAAAGTCAAATCTTAGTCTATCATTTTCTACAAGCGAACCCTGTTGTTTTGCGTGTTCTCCAATAACTCTATGTAAAGACGAATGTAATAAATGGGTTGCTGTATGTGCTCTCATATTCGCTTTTCTAAATTCTTGATCTACAATTGCAACAACATCTAATTTCCCATTTATTTTTCCTTCCAATTTTCCAAATAAAACAATATCAGAACCTATCTTTTTAGTATCTTCTACGTGAATTTTTGCATTATCTAAGATTAAAATTCCCCTATCTCCAACTTGTCCACCTCCCTCTGGATAAAATGGCGTTTCAAATAAAACTAAATAAATTTTATCATCCTTAATTTTATACTTGCTTATTCTTGTTTTATATTCTAAAAACTCATAACCTACGAATTTTGAAGTATTATAATTTTTGTCTACATAATCCCAATCCTCAATTAATAGCAAGTTTTTCTTTTCTCTTGTTTGTCTTTTTCTTTCTTCCAATAATTTATCATATCCCTCTAAATCTAAATTCAAGTTCTTGTCTTTGGCATATTCTTCAATTAGATCAATAGGTATGCCATAAGTATCATAAAGCTTAAATATATCTTCTCCTTTTATAACTTTTTCGGAACTTTCAATTACTTGATATAAATAAAAAACATTTCTACCTATTGTTTGAATATATTTTTCCTCCTCACTTTTAATAATCTCCTTAACAACTAACAAGTTATTCGAAAGCTCAGGATAAGCGTCCTTCATTATATCATATACAACATCAACAAGTTTATATAGAATTGGTTCATTTATATTTAATTTCTGTGAAAATTTATAAGCTCTCCTTAAAATTCTTCTTAAAACATAACCTCTACCATAATTGCTTGGGTATATTCCATCACTAATAGCAAATACAAGAGCTCTAATGTGATCCGCTATTACCCTATGAGCTATTCCTTTCTCTTCTTCATACTTAAACCGTGTAATTCGTTCGACCTCTTTTATAATTGGCATAAAAAGAGATGTATGATAATTATTATTTACACCTTCTAAAATTGAAAGCAATCTTTCAAGTCCCATTCCAGTATCTACATTTTTCTTTGGAAGTGGTTCTAAACTCTTATCACTTTTTCTATTAAACTCCATAAATACAATATTCCATAATTCAAGCATTTCATCTCCTAAATCGTAATATATCTCAGTTGAAGGACCACAAGGTCCAACATCTCCCATTTCCCAAAAATTATCCTTCTCATCAAATTTAAAAATTCTCTTTTCTTCAATTCCGACTTCATCCTTCCATATATTATATGCCTCTTCATCCTTATAATAAACACTTACATACAATTTTTCTTTTGGAATTTTAAAGACTTTAGTTAATAATTCCCATGACCATGAAATTGCTTCTCTCTTAAAATAATCCCCAAATGAAAAATTTCCAAGCATTTCAAAGAATGTATGATGTCTCCTTGTAAAACCTACATTATCCAAATCATTATGTTTTCCTCCTGCTCTCAAGCATTTTTGACATGTTGCTATTCTCTTTGATGGAGGTTCAGCCTCAGCTAAAAAATAAATTTTAAATTGATTCATACCAGCATTAGTAAAAAGCAACGTATTATCCCCCCTAGGTAATAATGAACTTGATGGATAAATAATATGTTTCCTCTCTCTAAAAAATTCTAAAAATATTTTCCTTACTTCATTAGCTTTACTCATATTTAAAATTTTAAAGTAAAACTAATTACCATCCTCCACTTGCTCCTCCACCACCAGAAGAACCACCTCCAAATCCACCACCAGAAGAACCACCTCCAAATTCCCCTCCAGAAGAACCACCTCCAAAATCCCCTCCTCCATAACTCCATCCAGAACTATCTTCAACTTCAATATTTATTCCTCGACGCTTATAATAGCCCATCTTTGCTAATGAACGGACGAATAAAAAAATCACAAAAAGTTCCATAAATGGAACCAAAACATTAATAGAACCTGAAGTTGAATGACCTAAAATGTAAATAATGAAAATAAAAAATATTGGAAAAAGTAAAAGAGGATGAATAATGACCAAAATTACGCCAAGTACAAGTGGAAA
>JBDRXT010000073.1:0-6277 GCA_039803045.1 Caldifarciminota bacterium | reverse complement strand
AGCTTGATTGGAATTCGTGTTCATAGGTGGTGTATCCCAATGTCTTGCCCATATTAGATTTCCATTTGTTCTATTTACTTTTAATATTAATGGAAAAGATAAATTATTGCTTGCCCTTATAAATCCACTAACAAGTATATTTCCGTCATAATCAAATGTTGCATTGTATGCTCTATCTTCACTTTTGAAACCTTGTAGATTACTTGAATATAACTTTGCCCAAAGAATATTACCATTGAAATTTACCTTAAAAACAAAAATATCATCATTGTTTAAATTTGAACAAAGTTGCGAGTCTAAACATCTAAAGCCTACAACTATATATCCGTCTATATCTTTTAGAATTTTATATGGGAAATCGTAACCTCCAAGATCATAAGACTTGACCCATAACAGAGTTCCGTTTTGGGAAACTTTTAGGAGTGTAGGATTTTCTCCACTTGAATTTCTAACTAAAAAAACATAATCCTGATTGTGAACTACAACATCCATAATACTAAATTCAACATTATTTATATAAACCAGCTTCTGCCATAAAATATTACCATCTAAATCAACTTTTGAAATCCAAGATCCTTTATTATTTACCATACTTTGGGCACCTACTATAAGATTATTACCATCAAAATCTATAGCAGTGATAGAAATATGCCAACCTTCTTGTTGTGTTTGCCTATATTTAGACCACACAAAATTTTTATTTTTTATATTGAAAATTCCAAAAAATGAGCAATTATTGTTTGGACATTGACCTTGGGCATAAGTATGTCCTCCACTCATGGCAACTAAAGAATCATTTATCTTTTTCATAGAAACTATACCTGCATTTGCAAGATTATTATCAAAAGCTTTTAACCATTTTATATTTAATTTGTCATCTAAGGCTATTAGAAATGGTTTAAGTTTGTTATTGTAAAAGTGAAATGAACCTATTAAGAAGATAGTATCATTTATTCTTTCACTTGCTATCCTGTGACAAGTTATGCAACCTACAGAAGAGTAATTGAGCCATACAATCTTGCTTCCTTGAGCATAGCTCATCCCCAAAAGGGAGAGGATTATTATTAAGCTCCTTATCATGTTATCACCTCCTGACTCAAAGTTTAAATATTCTTAAGGAGAAAATCAAGTTCTTTAAGCATAGAGATACTGCTATTTTTAGATAACTGGTATTATTTTTTACACTATTATGGAAAACAATTTTGTTTTGGTTTGAAAAAATTATTGAATTCTAATAGCTACTTTTATGGCTTTTCCTTCTTTCATCAATTCAAAAGCTAAGTTAATATCTTTCAGTTCAAGCTCATGTGTTATAATATGTTCGAGTATTTTATGATTTTTCAATAAAAATTCATAAGCTTTTTTTACAGAACTCGGTTTTTGGTGAAATGAGCTAATAATATCAACTTCATTATAGTGGAAATAACTTTGATTAAATATCGGAAACTTATCACTTTCCATTCCGGAGAACAATAAAATTTTTGAACCTTTTGGGGGTTTTTTTAGGACCTCGCTAATAAGTTCAAAACTTCCAGTTGTATCTATTATAACATCGTAATCGCCTTCATGGTTTTGAACAAATGAACTATCTAATTTTTCATATAGTGAGGTGTTCTTAAGAAGTTCAATTCTTTTTTTATTTCTTGAGTAGATTTTTACTTGAAAATTTTCTCTCAAAATCAGAAAAAACATCAGGCTAATTGAACCACTCCCAAGTATTAAGATTTTTTCATATCCTTTCAGATTTAATTTTTCAATACCATTAAAAACACAAGATAAAGGTTCAATAACAGGAGCAACTTTAAAGCTAATATCTTTTGGCTTTATAAACAAATTTTTTTCAACTACAAGTTTTGGGATTCTTAGATATTCTGCATAAGCTCCAGTAACTAAATTTTCTTTCAGATTTAAGCAAAGATTTTCCCTATTTTGCTTACAAAATTTACAATTACCACAATACGCAGTATTTATACCAAAAACCTCATCACCTACCTTAAATTTTTCGCTTTTTGTATCAACCACAATACCACTATATTCATGTCCAAATGGTCCATCTTTTATTATATAATGACCTCTTAAATATGTTTTTAAGTCTGTTCCATCAGTAAGAGAATATTTTACTTTAATAAGAACATCCCCTTCTTCTATTTTTGGGATATCAACTTCCCTCAATTCAATTTTCCCTTTGTTTAGATAAGCACAAATCATCAAATTTTATTTATTTTCAAGCTCCTTTTGTAAGAATATACTTTTGTCTAATTTCGAGAAGAAATCCTGATAAAATTTACTATCTTGAATTTGATTAACTTTTATTATATTGCCTTTATTATCAAGAACTTTTGTTTGAAAAACTATTCTTACTTTGTAACCATCTGCAAATTCGCTTACACTTACTGCTGTCTCAATTATTTTTGATTTCTCGTAAGTTTGTTCACTTGATGAACTTCCTGAATTTGTAGATTCTTTATTATTGCCATCGCTACCGCTTTTATCTTTATTTAAAAGAAGAATAATTCCAAGTGTAATAATAACTAATGCTCCAACTATAAGGAGTCCCAAAGCATTACTTTTTTTAGACTCATTTTCAAATTCTCTTTCCCCTCTTTGAATATCTATTGCCTTTTCTGCATTAATTATTCCAAGTTCAGTATTTGCATTTTTTATAATGTATCCTTCATCCAAAAGGGTATTTACTATAGCTTTTAAAATAATATTTTTATCATTTATTTGAAAAAATCTTGTTTGATATTCTCTCACTTCAAGTTGAGTTTTAGGAGTTTGAGAAGTTGTAGTAGCACATGCATTAAAAAAAGTTATTGAAGTTAGTATGCTTATAATTCTTTTCATATCTTAAAATTTCGAATAATGATATGAAAAACTTTCAACTTTATCATTATCAAATGTGATAATAACTGTAAGCGTTTTCTGAGTTTTTGTAGTTTTTGTTCTTTCAGATACAAAACCTAATATTAAAATTGTTCCATATTTAGCATCACTTTTTGTTTCAATTTCAGCTGACATTCTATCATAAACCCAAACTTCTCTCCCTTTACTATCCCTTGTTATAATATTTGGAGAGCCAAGAGCTTGAATAACCTCAGCACCAGAAAGACCGACTCTTATTTCCTTCTTTATAATAGCAGGAGTAATTTCCTTCTCATTATAATTCGTTCTGTTTTCTGATTGCGAAAACATTGCACAACTTACTATCGGAATTAAAAAAATAATAACCCTCATACTTGAAATTTTAAAGGATATTTTTTAAAGCTTTAAAATTTTGAGAATGAAATTAGTAAAAATAGATGCATGTGGGAATGATTTTATAGCTGTAAATGAAAATGATTTTAGAAAATTAGATGTTGAAACTATTAAACAATTATGCGATAGAAAGAGGGGAATTGGAGCAGATGGAGTTATATCCCCATTAAAATCATATAGTTATGACTTTCAGTTTAAATATATAAATTATCTTGGATATGATATTCCATTTTGTGGGCATGCTATAAGATGCTTAACGTTTTATACGTATATTACTAATCAAGTAAGAAAATTAGAAATGAATATTATAACACCCATAGGTCCAAGAAAAACAATTATAAGAGAAATTGAGGAAAAAAGGGCTTTTATTGGACTTATATTTGAAAACTTTTATTTGGGTGTGAGACATTATGTCATGAAAGTTGAGAATGTTGAAAAATTTGATCTTGAAAGTGAAAAAGAAAATTTCTTTAAAACATCAGATGAGCACTTTAATATATATAGTGAAGTTGAAAATGGTAAAATTTCTGTAAGAACTTGGGAATATGGACGTTATAGAGAAGAGCTTAGTTGTGCAACAGGTGCATTAGCTTGCGTTTTGGATTATAACAAAGATAAAAATCTAAGTAATATTGAAGTTATACCAAAATCGAAAAAACCTATATATATTGAAATTTTAAAAGATAAAGCAATTTTATGGTCATATGTTCAAATCGTTGATATTTGATAGAGATGGAACAATTATAGAAAATGCTCATTATCCTAAGTATCCATGGCAAATTAGACTAAAATCTGGAATTAAAGATAAAATGCTTAAATATGCGCGTAAATATAAATTCTTTTTGATTAGTAATCAATCGGGCATTAGAAGAGGTTATTATTCACTTGAAGATATTAATAGAATTCAAAGGTTTATTGAAGAGTTAATTTATCCAGTTAGATTTGAAGAAGTTTTTTATTGCATACATCATCCAAATGAAAATTGTCCCTGTAGAAAGCCAAAAGGATATTTTTTGTGGAAAATTATAAAAAACTACAATATAATTATTGAGCATTCGTATTTTATAGGCGATAGTTACTTAGATGAGCTTTTGTCAAAAAGCTTTAATATAAAATTTATTCATATTGAGAAATTTATATCATCTCCAGACCTTCCTTGATTTATGATATCCATAAATAGCATATATTAATATTCCAAGAGTGAGCCATATAAAAAATCTTATCCATGTAAGTAGTGGAAGACCTGATGTTACAAAGATTATTAATCCAAGATTTAGAGGAATTAAAATCCAAGGTGCTGGAACTCTGTAAGTTCCGCCAGGCTCTTTTTTAACTCGTAAATATAAAACAGTAAGACCAACCACAAAATAAGCGAATAATGTTCCAACATTAACTAATTCTGCAAGTTCTGTTAAGGGTACAAAACCAGCAAGAATGCTAAGCAATATAGCACCTGCTATAGTGGAAGCATAAGGAGTTTTAAATTTCGGGTGAACTTTACTAAAAATACTAAATAATAGACCATCTCTTGATAATGCATAAGCAACTCTTGTAAAACCAAGTCCCATTGTAATCATAACACTTGTAATTGTTATAATTGCTCCAATACTTATAATATTACCTACAAGGATTTGTCCATGCATATACATAGCTTTTGCTAAAGGATCTGAAACAGCTAAATCCTTATAAGGAGCTATTGCAACTAATGTGAAACTAACACTAATATATAAAAACGTACTTATAAATAAAGCCAAGAGAACTCCAAGAGGAACAGTTTTTGTAGGATTTTTAGCTTCTTCTGCTACTGTTGATATTGCATCAAAACCCAAATATGCAAATATAATTATACTCGCTGCTCTTAACACTCCAAACCACCCATAAGCATCTTCGCCTTTAAAATTTTTCCCTGCTTCGGGTATAAATGGGTTTAAATTATTTAAATCAATACCTATAATAAAAAGTCCAACTGCTAAGAACAAACCAAGAGTAAACAACTTAACAAATACTATGAAAAGATTAACATTTGAACTTTCTTTAATACCTATAAATAACAAAACAAAAACTGCTATAACTACTAAAAATGCAATTAAGTCAAAATGTAAGTTTAAAAATATTGGTGCTTTCCCGCTTATAAAATCAGGAAAATTAATATTAAGATTTTTTTCTAATAAAGAACGAAAATATCCAGACCAACCACTTGCAACTGCAGCTACTGAAACCCCATATTCTAATAATAGATTCCAACCAACAAGCCAAGCAAGGAATTCACCAAAAGAAGCATAAGTATAACTATAAGCACTGCCAGCTATTGGATAACGAGAGCTTAGCTCTGCATAAACCAGAGCACTAACTAAAACTGTTAAACCTGCGAGAATAAAAGATAAAACAATAGCTGGACCTGCATAATGTGCGGCTACTTGACCTGTAATTACAAATATCCCAGCTCCTATAATAGCTCCAATTCCTATTCCTGTGAGATCTAAAACACCAAGCTTTCTTACAAATTGTGTAGACTCTATATTATACTTTCTTCTTCTGAAAATATCTCTTAAGAAATCTCCCATACTATCCTCCTTTTGAGTAAAGCTTTGACTTTAAAAATTTTATAGCAGATACAAAATTTGGTCCAGGTTTATTGAAGAGATTTTCATCTACAATGTAAATATTATTGTTTTTGATCGCACTTATATTATTCCAAAACTTACGATTTTTCACATCTTCAATCCTAACATTGCTATGAGCAATTATTATAATATCTGGGTTTCTCTTAATAACATCTTCTTCTAAAACCATAAAGTAACCTTCCCTGTCACTAAAAATATTTTCCAAATTTAAAAACTTTAGTATATCGTTTATAAAAGTATTACTTCCAGCTGTCCAAAGCGGATTATCCCATATTTCATAAAATACTTTATTATTTTTAAGGACTTGATTTACTTTCAAACTATCAAGGATTTTTCTTATACTATCTATTACGAATTTTGACCTCTCTTCCCTTTTTAAAACTTTTCCAATTCTT
>JBDRXT010000072.1:0-6308 GCA_039803045.1 Caldifarciminota bacterium | reverse complement strand
GTTCAGTAGTAAATCTAAAACCGAAAGAAGAAATATATTTTTCAATTCTTGAAGTACTTTGCGATGAGAGTATAAAAGAGCCAGAAGATAGCGTTTTTATAATAGCAAGCTATAATGTTGAAAACCTCTTTGATGATATTGAGGATGGATACGAGTATAGGGATTATTCTCAAAAAACAAGTAATTATTCAAAAACTTTATTTTTGCAAAAAATTAAAAATATAAAGAGAGTTTTGAGTGATATAAATGCTGACATCGTTGGTCTTCAAGAAATTGAAAGCAAAAGAGCTATTTCAGAACTATTTGAAAATGTTAAGGATTTAAATTACAAGTGCTATACAATTGCTGATAAACCACAATTTACAATTGTAAAAACAGCCCTTATCTCAAGATATAAAATTATTTCGGCAATAGGTTATAGAACAATTCCAGATGTAAGAAACATACTAATGGCAAAAATTCTAATTAATAGGGATACACTTATTGTTTTGGTGAATCATTGGAAGAGCAAAGCAGGACCAGAATCAGAAAGAATTAAAATTGCTAAGATTGAAAGAAAAATTATTGATAGCTTATTAAAAATAAATCCAAAAATGAAAATTGTTTCAATTGGAGATTTTAATACCCATTATAATGATAACCAAAGTGATGTCTTAGCCGGAAATGTTTATAACTTTAAACCTGTAATTGGACTTATAGATGTTCTAAAAACTACATCTGATTTAAATTTGCTGAAAGATGGTTATTTATATAATCTTTGGTACGATTTACCAGAGAGTGAAAGAGGTAGCCACTATTTTAGAGGAAAATGGGGAACACTTGATCACATACTAATTAGCTATGGACTTATGGATAGTTCTGGAATTCACTATATTAGAAATAGTTTTAGAGTATTTAAAGAAAGTTATTTGCTCACAGAAGAAGGTATTCCATATAGATGGCAAATCGAATTTGAAGGAAATTATGTTATTCATTTAGGTAAGGGGTTTTCAGATCACTTACCTGTTTATGCTAAATTCAAGATTAAATAATAACCTTTAAAATTTTCATATGAACCAAATTTTAAAATTTTTAGACGATGTTAAGAATATTGCTTTTGAGACATATAATAAAATTGAACCATTGAAAAATAAGTATGTAGATTATAGGGCAATAAAACCCGAAAATTATGACCCAGATGCTATTGGTTTAGAAGAACTTTCGGAATATATCAACAACATCATAAATGAAGAAAAGGATGTAATTGGATTTGCTTTTTTTGTAGACAATAAATTAAAACAAATTGTTATAAGTGATGAATATGAAAAAAAAGGTCTTATTGTAATGGATTTGTTCTCTGCATTTAATAGTTTGAACTTTAACTTTGAAGCATATTTCTCAAAAATTGTTAGTCCAAGTGAAGACAAATTTACTGCAAACCATTATTTAAACATAAAAACTGGACTCTTCATATACGTTCCGAAAAACCTAATAATTGAAAAACCTTTACAAGTCTTATTTGTCCACACTTCTAACAAAATAGCACTTTATCCTCACATTCTAATAGTTTTAGACAAAAATTCTAAATTTAGCTATATTGATGAGCTCTACTCTATAAGTGAGGAAATTGAAGGATTTTATAATCCTGTTTATGAAGTTTATTTAAATGATAACTCAGCACTTAACTTCTCTTCTATTTACGACTTTAATTTAAATGTGTATTCTTATGGTAGAAGGAGATTCATCTTAAATAGAGATAGCAAAGCATATGTAAATCATATCTGGATTGGGGGAAAGTATAACGTAAATCATATGGAATTATACATGAACGGTGAAGGAAGCGAAGGAGAAGATGTTCAAATTTTCTTTGGTAGAAAATTACAATTCTATAGCTTATATTCAAGACTAATGCATAGAGTAGGAAATAGTATTGGTAATGTTCTCGTTAGGGGAGCTTTGAAAGATAAATCAAGAGCCCACTTTGATGGACTTATAAAAATTTTTCCAAATGCCCAAAATTCAAATGCATATTTGCAGGAAAATACAATATTATTAAATCCTGGAACGAGAGCAGATGCTATTCCAGGTCTTGAAATTTCAGCCAATAATGTTAGATGTACTCATTCAGCAACTGTTAGTGAAATTGATTATGAAAAGCTATTTTATTTAAAATCAAGAGGTCTTGATGAATTAATTGCTAAAAAACTCATAGTTCTTGGACATTTTAACTTAGCAATAGAGAAAATACAACTTGAAAAAATCAAAGAAAGATTTTTGGATATTTTAAATGAAAATTTTGAATGAAATTAAATTTTTAAGTCCAAACTTAATAATTCCTCACGAAGAACCTTCTCAGACGAAACTTAATGAACTTACTTTTAAAATCAAAAAAGATGGTTTCGTAAATCACCCAATCTTATGCACAAAATTAGATGAAAAAATTATTATTCTTGATGGAACGCATAGATTTTATGCATTAAAACACTTAGACATAAAATTCATTCCTATTCAATTAGTTCAATATAACAAAATGAGAATCAAATTAAGTAGTTGGTGTTGGCAATTTAGGATAGATGAAAACTTTTTAAAACTTTTAAGTGAATTTAATGGAAATATTTTAAGTCAAACAAGAAATCCACGAAATTATGAAGTTTTGATAAAATCAAGTGAAAGTTTCATTTTGAAATTTAAGAATAAAGTTGATTTTCTGAGATTTCTAAGAAGTTTAAATAACATTGAATATGAAAGAGTTTTGAAAGATAATTTAGTTGAAGGAATTATTTTCCCAACACTAAATCACAATTTTTTCTTATTTTTAGCAAGAAATGGATATAAAATTCCTTCTGGAATTACCCGTTTTAAAATCCAAAATAGAATCCTATTTTTGAGAGTTCCACTATCTATTTTAAGTGACGAATATGAAATTGTTAAATTCAAGGAACAAATTAAAGAGAGGAAATTTAGGGTTTATGAAGAAAGTGTTTTGGTATTTGAAAATTAATTTAATTTTTCTACTTTTGCTTTCTTGTGAGCTAAGTTTCCCATCTCAAAGGGATTTAGTTTCTGTTGATGATATAAACAAATTTTCTCAAAAGCTATCAGAGAAAATAAAAAGAATTATGATGAAATTATAAAGAAAATGAAAGCAGGCATTAGCTATACTGAGATTAGCGAGAATTATGATATGGTTTTGAAATTTGTAAGGAATGGCAAGATTTTTTATAGGGGTCAACTAAAGGAATTAAAGGGCAAAAATTGGGCTTTTCCTGATAAAAAATCTATGAGCGGTTATATATTACCTCTTTTTTTATTTCACAAGCTTGGTATAGATGTTGATACATTTTTCAACTACAAATATGAAGCAGGTTCTCACGATAAGGCTATTGAACTATTACTAAGGGGTAATGTTCAAATTGCTACAACTTTTGAAGATGTAAGGGAAAGATTAGTTGATAAATATCCTGACATTTTCCAAAAAACGAAAATTCTATATTACACAGATTCTATTCCAAACGATGGTTTTGCCATAAATAAGAGTATAAAAAAGAAGGATAGAGAAAAGATAATAAGAGCAATTAAAGAATTAGTTTTAGAAAATAAAACTTTATCTTACGATTGGTTTGGTTCTTATGAACTTGTTGAGGCAAAGAATAGTGATTATGATGTTTTAAAAGAAATCTTTCGTTCAATTTCTGATAAAATTTCAAAATGAATATCTATCGCGTTTTCAAATTGAATATTTAACTTTTCTGGCCATTCAATTATTAAAATTGCTTTTTTACTAATTATTTCATCTATACCTAAATTTCCAATATCTGCATTTTCTAATCTGTAAAAATCAATGTGGTAAATTTTTAAGCTGTTTGTCTTGTATTCATTTATAATTGTAAAACTCGGGCTTCTTACATTTTCAATTTTAAAAAACTTCAAAAAACCTCTTACGAAAGTTGTTTTACCGCTTCCTAAATCTCCGTATAACCTTATAACAATTGGGAATTTTTCAAGTTTTAAACTTTTTGCAAACTCACAACCCAAATTTTCAGTCTCTTCCTCACTTTTAGTAAAGTAAATCATGGATAAAATTTTGGTTTAATGTAATTTATGATGTTTATTTTTGCTTTTTCATTTTTTACAATCCTTGAATTTGAATATAAATTTGAAGCTATGTAACTTACTATTTCTTCTGGTAGTTTTCTATCCAACTTTCTAAAGCTTGACAATATTTCTTCTACTGTATGAGTAAATGTGCTTCCATTTATAAATTCTTCACTTTCGAGAATATATATCAAGAAATCTAAGTTGTTTATGGGTCCAAGATATTTTATCTCTTTTAAACCGTCAACTAACCTTCTTCTTGCTATTTCTCTATTTTCTCCATATGATATAATTTTTGCAATCATAGGATCATAAAAAGGTGTTATTTCATTACCACTTATATACCCATAATCAATTCTCAAATTTGGCATAATAGGATATTCTATATGTTCGATTTTTCCAGTTTGTGGAAAGAAATTATTCAAAACATCTTCCGCATATAATCTTGCTTCAATACTATGTCCTCTGAATTTTATATCATCTTGTTTTATTTTAAGTTTATTACGTTGGGCTACTTCTATTTGAAGCCTTATTAAATCAAATCCAATAATTTCTTCAGTTACAGGATGTTCTACTTGAATTCTTGAGTTTACTTCAAGAAAGTAAAACTCACCGTTTGAATATAAAAATTCTACAGTTCCAGCATTTGTATAACTACTATGTTTTATAATCTTTCTTGCATATTCGTAAAGTTTTTCTCTCTCCTCAATGCTCAATGCTGGACTTGGTGCTTCTTCAATTATTTTTTGATGTCTTCTTTGTATTGAACATTCTCTCTCTCCGAGAATTAGAATATTTCCATATTCATCAGCAATTACTTGAACTTCTATATGTCTTGCTGGAAAAATGTACTTTTCAACTATAATTCTATCGTCTGAAAAGTTATTTAATGCCTCTCTTTTTGCAGATAAAATTATCTCATCTAAGTTATCAAAGTTTTCTATTTTTTTCATTCCTTTTCCACCACCACCAGCTGATGCTTTTATAAGAACAGGTAACCCAAATTTATATATATAATTTTTTATTTCTTCTAAATCTTTTAAATCGCCTGAACTTGGAGGTATTGGAACATTTACCTCTTTTGCTATTTTTTTTGCATTTGCTTTATCTCCAAGCAGTTGTATAGCTTTGTAATTTGGTCCTATGAATTTAATATTACTATCTTCAACAGCTTTTGCAAAATTACTATTTTCTGCTAAAAAACCATATCCAGGATGTATAGCATCTACGTTATACTTCTTAGCAATATCCAGAATTAAATCTATATTCAAGTAGTTCAAGGGTTCTCCAATATTTTCAGAATATTGTGCATATCTCACAAAAGGTAAATCCTTATCTACATCTGAATAAATTACAACACTTTCAATTCCAAGTAATTTTAACGTTCTTATAATTCTTAGAGCAATTTCTCCTCTATTAGCTATTAAAACTCTTTTGAACACTATTCAATTTGAGCTCTTGGTCTACTTGAACGAGTTATTGTTTCAACTTTTTGCTGTTGAACTTGTGGCCTTTTTATTTGCTCTAATTTATCAACTTTTACAAGCTTATATATCGCATCTTCAAGTAATAAGTAATAATCATCTCCATATTTGTAAATTGGATAATTACCTATTAAATCACCATCTCTTTTCAATCTAATTAAATCAGTTTCTTCTACCTTAAAACCTCTTTGTTTAGCAAGAATTTCAGTAGCTATGAGAGGTAATATCTCAGGATATTGAAAAACAAATTCATCTAGTTCTTTTGGAAGGTGAAGAGAACTTGGATCAAACTCGTTCGCTGCTATAAGAGCAATATCCTTCAAAGATAACCCGGAAATTATTTCATATAATTTTTCCCTCATAACCAAAATTTTAAAGCATAATGACTAACGAAATAAAATTAGAAAAATCAAACCAACTACAATCCTATAAATACCAAAAATTACAAGACTATGATTTGAAACAAAACTTAAAAGCCATTTAACTGAAATATATGCAAATACAAAAGAGGTTACAAAACCAATTAGAACAATAATAAAGTTCATATCTGAGCTTAAGATAATAGTTCTCCCTTTATAGAATTCATAAGAAGTTGCAATTAACATTGTAGGAACAGAAAGCAAAAACGAAAACTCAGTAGCACTTCTTCTATCAAGTCCAACAAGCATACCTCCAATAATCGTAGCACCTGATCTTGAAGTTCCTGGAATAAGAGAGAAGCATTGAAAAATTCCGATTAATAAAGCCATC
>JBDRXT010000071.1:0-6378 GCA_039803045.1 Caldifarciminota bacterium | reverse complement strand
ACCAGAGCTAAATACAGGTTCACCTATTTCCTTTATATCCTTCATGGTTTACTCCTCCTAAAGCTTTTTTTAGTGTTTCTAAGCTTAAAAGGGCACATTTTAGTCTCGTTTGGATAACTCCTCCTAACATTTCTAAGAATTCGTTATTTGACAATTTTAAAACTTCATCAATATCTCTATTAATTGCCCAGTCAGAAAGGATATCTGCAGATGCTTGACTAATAGAACAACCATGTCCTTCGTAGCTAATCTCCTTAATTTTACTATTTTCGACATAAACGTAAAATACTAGCTCATCTCCACAACTTGGATTACCTAAGTGAAATGTTTTATTAAACTTTTTTAATTTCCCTTTATAGCGAGGATGTTTATAATATATAAACAAAGGATGCTCAAAAGGGTTCATAAAAACGGAGGGAGTGGGATTTGAACCCACGATCCCCTATTACGGGGATAACGGCTCTCCAGGCCGCCGCCTTCGTCCGCTCGGCCATCCCTCCAAGCAAAGCTTTAAAATTTTAAAGCTTATGGAAATGCTAAAAAAATTTGAAAAGCTCTTAGACTATCTTTGAAATTAATAAAATAATCTCTCGAATTGAAGAAATAGAAAATTTATCCGCAAGCAGTAATTTTTGGGAAGATAAGAAATATGCTCAAAAATTAATGGAAGAACTCTCAAATTTAAAAAACACTTTGCAAGAAATAGAAGAAATGAAAACACTTTATGAAGAAATTAAGATTTTGGATGAATTAGCAAAAGAGGATTTAGAATTTCAGAAAGAATACGAAACTAAGTTAAAATTATTTGATAAGAAACTAAATGATTTTGAACTTAAGATGTTATTAAATGAAGATGATGATGTTTTAGATGCTATAATGGAAATTCATCCGGGAGCTGGAGGAACAGAAAGTCATGATTGGGCTGAAATGTTAATGAGAATGTATTTAAGGTGGATTGAAAAGAAGAATTTTAAATATGAAATATTAGATATATTGCCTGGTGAAGTTGCTGGAATTAAGAGCGTTTCAATATTAATAAAAGGTAAATATGCCTATGGATTACTAAAAGGTGAGATTGGAGTTCATAGACTTGTTAGAATTTCTCCATTTGACGCTAATAATAGAAGACATACTTCATTTGCCTCGGTATTTGTATATCCAAGTAAAGAGGATATAAAAGTGGATATAAATGAAAATGACTTAAAAATTGAAACATTTAGATCTACAGGAGCAGGAGGTCAGCATGTAAATAAAACTGAAAGTGCAGTTAGAATTACTCATATTCCAACAGGGATAACTGTTACAATTAGAAGTGAAAGATCTCAGCATAAGAACAAAGAAATTGCACTAAAGATTCTAAAAGCTAAGCTATATGAATATTATAAACAAAAGCAAGAGGAGAAATTAAAAGAGCTTGAAAATCAGAAAACAGAGATTGGATGGGGATATCAGATAAGGTCATATATTTTACATCCTTATAAACTTGTTAAGGATCATAGAACAAATTTAGAATATACAAATCCCGAATTTGTTTTAGATGGGGAAATTGATGAATTTATAAGAGCATACCTACTTAGTACGAAAACTCGATTCTAATAATTTTATCTTATAACCTTTCATTTGATTTTTAAGTTGTGGCACTTCTACTGAGAATAATTCATCTGGAAATCTCTCAAAGTCAGAAACTCTACTCAATACGTACATTTTTCTCGGTCCAATAATATAATAATTATCAATTACAAGCAATGGATAACACATATAGCTCGAAAATCCATAAATAAGACCCATATCAAATAATGAAAAATGCTTAAAACTTTCGCTATACTTAACTGCACAATAAACATTAAAGTTTAATTCGAAATTATAACTTAAATATGCCAAGATATAAATAACTTGTAAATCGTAAAGTTTAAATTTTCCAATCATTTGCAATATATCGTTAATTTTTAAGCTATCTTGAATCCTTGAATATTTTTCTAAGCTTGAGTTTATGACGTTCAAACAATCTCTGATTTCAAGAAGTGTTGGTATTGAGGGTTTTTTATAAGTTTTTGTAAAGTTATTTATAAAGAAATTCGTGATACTATCGTTTTTTTGAATTAAGAAATAATTTTTGCTATCTTGAGAAGTAGCATATTTTACCTCTATAATGAGATTAAAAACCAAATAAATCATTTTCGCCAATTGGAATTCTTTCTGAAATAAGAGAGTTGTCTGATAAAACAATAACTAAATCCCATATTCCTCTCTCAGTTATACTAATTGAGCCTTCATAAATCCCTTCTTTTGTGTTTTTTAACTTTGTTAAGATTCGCCTTTCTGGTTTATCATTTATAGGAGGCATATACAAAAATATTTCTTTTATTATGTTTTCTTTTGGATTTACAATAACTTGAATTTCATTTGTCCCCAATTTTAAATTTCCACTTTGGGTCAAAATAGTAATTTTTAAACTATCTTTCTGAAATGATTTAAATACCTTATATTTAGGAGCGCAACTTATTAAAAGTATGAACAAAAATACTAAATTTCTCACTTCCTCTCTTTCCTAAACATATGCTCAAGGCGCTTAATAACAAGTTTAGCAGACCTTTCAGGAAAACCGGCTTTCTTAAGGTTTTCTATCATATCTCTAACAATTCCTCTTGTTTCTGGAAGTGGCATATCTACATCTATGGAACCACCAACAAGCTTAATTTTTTCCTTAAAGAAAACCCTCTTAATAGCTTCATATAATTCTGGAAGTTCATCTTTTAGTTCAAAAGTTTTTCCTCTAATTACTGAACTTGCAATAACACTTGCAATCCTTTCATATAATTCTTTTCTTCTTTCGAATGTAGATATTTGATTTAACGCAGAATCAACTGTTTGTAAAATATTTTCATCTGGATCTCTTTCTTCATTTGTAGCTAGATCTATAATTTTAATTTTCTTTACATAAGCCTCTAAATTCTTTAAATAATTTTGGAAATAGCCTTTTACTTCTTCTTCTATAGAAGCTCCAAGGAATGCTTCCATTACGTAATTAGAAAGTTCTTCATCAACATAACTAATAACTGCATCATAAGCTTGTTTGTTTTCGGGATTATTTCTATATTTTGGAGTATCTACATATTCGTTTCTAATACCATCTATTACATCCACAACTGAAAGTCCTTCGGGATATTTAACCATTAATGTAGAAAGTAATTCTGCACTCTTTCTTGGCGAAAGTCCAGAAAATCCCCACTCTTCCTGAATAGCTTTCTTCCTGGTTTTAAGAGCTTCTTCTGAACGATTTTCTTGATCCATTAAATCTATTAATTTCTTTAGGGTATTTAAGTCCTCTGCATATTTAGCTAGTCTTGTTGCAACAGTATAATAAGCAAGTGTTTTATACACAAGGGGATCAACTGGAACAGAAGGATATACGAGCTTTCTTAAAATTCTAATCTCTGCTTTATAGTCTAAATTATATGGAACTTTTACAATATATAATCTATCTCTAAATGCCTCAGTATCAGGTCTTGAAGCAAATTTTTCATATTCTGGTTGATTTGTATGACCAACAATAATAATATCTACGTACATTGCAGGTAAATTCTTAAGAACTATCATTTTATCTTGACTTGCAGTTAATAAAATATTTAAATGTTCTGTTTTTGCTTTAAGCATCTCTACAAATTCAACAAGTCCTCTATTTCCTATTTGCAAAACTCCTGTATAACTCCAAACCCTTGGATCACTCTCTTCCTTATATTGAGCAAGTTTAGCTAAGGAAATATTTCCTATTAAAATAGAATCATCAGCAGTATTTGGATCCATTGGAGCATAAGTAGCTATACCTATACCTTTTGTTCTAGAAAAACTTATAAATTCAACTTCTAAATCTTCCCATTCAATTTCTTGAAGACGTTTTTGACATACAGGACAAGGTAATAATTCATCACCTATATTTATACCATATTTTTTCAATTCTTGTCTTTTAGTAGGGGGAATAGCATAAATTGGATTATCGTGGACAGGACAATCTTTAATAGAAGGAACAGGATTATTTAGTGTATATTCTTCAAGAAGTACTTTGAATGTATTCACAATAGTTGATTTTGAGGAACCTGGTGGTCCTATCAAGAGTAATATTCTTTTTGAAATATCTTGACCTTGAGCAGAAGCAGAGAAATATTGCATTATCTTATTTAGCACATGATCTATTCCAAATATTTCATTTTCAAAAGCTTTGTATTTAATATATCCTTCCGGCCTCTTTTCAGTACCTTTTGATAAGATAGCATTATATAATATTTCATGAGCAAATATTTGAACTCTTTCGCCATTTTCTAACTTTTCTAAAAGGTCCCTATACCAGGAACCCAATTTTAAAGTTGCCATATATTTTCCTACCTCCATCCAATTGTAAATTTTAAAGGTTTACAATCCAACAGTCAAGGAATATAGTGCTATGTTTTGACTGACTTTAAAATTTTAAAAATGAATAAAAGAAAAACTTTTGAATTGAGGTGCTCATTTTGTGGAAGGAGTGAAAGCGAAGTTGGAAGATTAGTTGGAGGAAATTATGCTTATATTTGTAAAGATTGTGTGGAACTTGCTCGAGAAATATTAAATGATAATGAAGTTTATTACGAAGAAATTACTTACAATTTACCAACGCCTTCTGAAATTAAATCATTTTTAGACCAATACATTGTTGGACAAGAAAGAGCAAAAAAAATAATTTCAGTAGCTGTTTATAATCATTACAAGAGGATTAAGTTTAAAAATAAGTTTAAAGATATTGAGATTGAAAAGTCAAATATTTTAATGATAGGTCCTACGGGTGTAGGCAAAACCTTAATGGCAAAAACATTATCAAAACTATTAAAAGTTCCATTTGCTATATATGATGCAACTCCACTTACCGAAGCAGGTTATGTAGGTGAAGATGTTGAAAATATTCTATTAAGGCTTGTTCAAAACGCTAATTATAATATAGAAATGGCAAAGATTGGAATTGTTTATCTTGATGAATTTGACAAATTATCTAGGAAAAGCGATAATCCTTCTATAACAAGAGATGTTGGTGGAGAGGGGGTTCAGCAAGCATTACTTAAAATTGTTGAAGGAACAATTGCCAACATTCCACCACAAGGAGGTAGAAAACATCCAGAACAAAGTTATATACAACTTGATACGACAAATATTTTATTTATGATGGGAGGGGCATTTGAAGGCATATCAGAAATAATAAAATCAAGACTTGGCAAAAATCAAATTGGTTTTAATAGAAATTTAAGTAAAATGCCTGATAATGAAGTATTATATTATATTCAACCAGAAGATTTAGTAAAATACGGGATTATTCCAGAAATGGTGGGGAGATTACCAGTTATAGTAACGTTTGATCCACTTGATATAGAAGCACTTGAAAAAGTTCTAAGAGACCCGAAAAACGCCTTAATTAAACAATACCAAAAGCTCTTTGAAATGGAAGGAATTGATCTTATTTTCACGGATGAAGCAATAAAAAGGATTGCTGAGATTGCATATAATAGGAAAGTTGGAGCAAGAGGACTTAGATCAATCTTAGAGGACGTACTTATGGAGTGGATGTATAAAATTCCAAGTATGAAAGGTATAAGAAGAGTTATAATTACAAGAGAAGTTGTAGATAAGCAAAGAGAACCAATTATAGAAGCTTGAAAGCCATTTTAATATCTCTAATAAGAAGCAATAAAGAGAGATGGAGGGGATTAGATAGGCTTGAGGAACTTGAAGAATTAGCAAAATCTGCAGAATTTGAAGTATTTGAAAAATTTATACAAATTAGACAAAATCCTGATCCTGCATATCTCATAGGAAAAGGGAAAGTTGAAGAAATAAAAGAAATATGCAAAAATTATAAAATAGATGCCGTAATATTTGATAATGAATTAACACCAATCCAGAAACGAAATTTAGAAAAAGTAATAAATAAGAAAATTATTGATAGAACTGAGCTAATTATTGAGATATTTAAAAGAAGGGCAAGAACAGCAGAAGCAAAAATACAAGTAGAGATAGCATATTGGGAATATCAACTAACTCATTTAGTAGGCTTAAGTAAAAAAATATCACTTTCGAGACTTGCTGGAATACCTGGAACAAGAGGACCGGGTGAGCAATTAATTGAAAACGAAAGGAGAAGAATAAAAGAAAGAATAAGACATTTAAATTTGAAACTAAAAGATATAGAAAGAATGAAAGAAATCCAAAAGGAGGGCAGAAGGGATTTTATAAAAATATCACTTGTAGGTTATACAAATGTTGGAAAATCAACAATAATGAATTTATTAACAAATTCAAATGTTTATGTAGATGATAAACTATTTGCTACCTTAGATGCAACTACAAGGGCTTTAAGAA
>JBDRXT010000070.1:0-6568 GCA_039803045.1 Caldifarciminota bacterium | reverse complement strand
GTTTTAATTCATCTAATTTTTTAATCCTATCACTCATATTAATTAAATTTTCCCTCTCCTTTGCTTATATTCAATTTCAATCTTTTCAGATAATTTAATAATTCCATTTATTAAAGCATCTGGTGTAGGTGGACATCCTGGAATATAAATATCAACAGGTACAACCTGATCTACACCAGGAACTACTGAATAAACGTTCCTATAATGATCACCACTAATTGCACAACTGCCCATCGCAATTACCCATTTTGGATTTGGCATTTGATCGTATAATCTTCTTATTCTTGGAGCCATCTTAATTGTAACTGTTCCTGCAACTATCATCAAATCTGCTTGTCTTGGCGTTGCTCTCAAAATTGAGCCAATTCTTTCAGCATCAAATTTGGGTCCATAACTTGCCATAAGTTCAATAGCACAACAAGCAAGACCAAATGTGAGAGCCCAAGGACTTTTTGCTTTTGCCCAGTTTAATAATAGTGATGTTGATGTTATAAGAACCTCACCACCAGGAAATTTTTCTAACTTAAATATAAAGTCTTCAAGTGGAGAGGTAATATTTTCTTTTTGATAAACCTGTTCTAAAACCTTGACATTTATATCACCTTTTTTTAAAATTTTTATTTGAGCCATAGTTTCACTCCCATTTATATGCTTTCTTCTTGTATAAATATAACCAACCTACCAAAAGTATAAGTATAAATATAAAAGTTTCTATAATTGCAAAAACTCCAAGCTTCTTAAAAACAATAACAAAAGGTATTATAAAAGCAATTTCAATATCAAAAAGCAAGAAAAGGAAAGCTATTAAATAAAATCTAACTGGATATCTTACCCATGCATCCATTATTGGTACTTCCCCTGATTCGTAAGGTTCTAACTTACTTCCGTAATCTGTTCTCTTAGGGGAAAGAAATTTTTGAATAGCAAGCATAAAAATAGGAACTATAAGAGAGAGAATAAAAATTAGAAGAAGCTTTAAATAAATTTCCATAATTTTGAAATTTTAAAGGATTTGCTTCTTTTGTTGTTCTTTTCAAAACTTTTGTCTGAACTACTATTTGCAACTTTAAAATTTGGGAATTAATGAAGATTATTGCTGGAAATTGGAAAATGAATTTAAGTTTAAATGAAGCTATTGATTTAGCAAATTCAATAAAAAGCTCATATAAGAACGAAATTATATTATTCCCTCCAAGCATTTATGTTTTAAAAGTTAAAGAAATTGTAAAAGCAAAAAATATAAAAGTAGGTGTTCAAAATATATTCTATGAGGATTTTGGAGCTTTTACTGGTGAAATCTCTGCAATTATGGTAAAATCATCAAACTTAGATTACGTATTAATTGGTCATAGTGAAAGAAGAAAATACTTCCTTGAAAGTGATGAAGTAATAAACAAAAAATTGAAAAAAGCAATAGATTATAATTTAAATGTTATTCTTTGTGTTGGTGAAACATTGGATGAAAGAAGGAACAATAAAGCTTTTGATGTTGTAAAATTGCAAGTTTTAAGAGCTATTGAAAATTTAAATAATTTGAACAATTTAAAAATTGCATATGAACCGGTTTGGGCAATTGGAACTGGAATAAATGCAACACCAGAACAAGCTAATGAAATACATCAATTTATCAAAGAAATTGTAAATGTGCCAGTTCTTTATGGAGGAAGTGTAAATGAGAATAACGCATATGAATTATTAAGTCAAAAATTTATAGATGGTCTTTTAATTGGAGGAGCAAGCTTAAAATCAAGTTCATTTAATAAAATTATTGATATTGCTGAGCTTTTATAATAGCTTTATATACATTTATAAGACCACAACCTGTTTTCTCATCAAAACCAATATCACTTACATCCTCTGAACTTGAACATAATATATCTCTTACTTGATTAAAATTTAAGTTTGGTTTTATTGATAAAATAAGACCAACAACACCAGAAACAAAAGGAGCTGCCATAGATGTCCCTGTTAAACAAGCATAACCATATAATACTTCATTCATTTTACAACTATTTGTAGCTTGCAAATTTGAGTTTATTGTAGATAATATCCATACACCAGGAGCCATAATGTCAAGCTCTTTACCCCAAGAGCTAAAATTTGCTCTTTGACTTGTTGTATCCCAAGCCCCAACAGCAATCACACTATCATAAGCAGCAGGAAAATTAACAAATCCTCCATCATTTCCGGCAGCTGCTACTAAAATTTTATTATATTTAATAGCACTATCTATAGCTTCCTTAATTATATTTGAACCAATTGATCCCCCAAGACTTAAATTAATAACTCTTACATTTGGATTTTTCGAAGCCATCATAATACCACTTGCAACATTATAATCTGGACAATTACCAAAACTATCACAAACCCTATAAGAATATAGTCTAAAATTTCCAACTCCAGCTATACCAATTATATTATCCATAGTAGCAGATATAATTCCAGCAACATGAGTTCCATGAATTTCTGTTGTTAAACTTTTATTAGGTAATGGATCATCATCATCATCTATGAAATCATAACCTTTGTTATTTAAGTCAAATTGTGAAGCTAAATCTGGATGCTCATAATCCACTCCTTGATCAACAATGGCAATTCCTATATCTATTGAACCTTTTGTAATGTTCCAAGCTTTATCTAAATAAGTTATGTAAGAGTTCCATTGATATTTATAAAGTGAATCATTTGGATTAAAGAAAATCCTATAATTTACAGCGTTTTGAATATACAGAATGTCAGATGTAATACTAATTTGGGATAGATTTTTTGTTTTGATAACTACAGCATTCAGACCATAAACCTCTTTCTTTATTAGGTGCCTATAACTCCTAACAAAATTTTCCTTTGAAGTCTTATTTCTAAAATTTATAATATATTCGTCGGGTATAATTTGTAAAAATATAGAAAAAATCATAGTTTTCTAATCCTTATAAACAATTTCTGTTTTTGCAAGCCATTTACAATAACAACGTAATAACTTTTTGATTGCGAAATAGGATATTTTAAATCAATCTCATTTATATTATCGTAGCTTATTAAAAAATTAGCTTGTTCCTTATTTTGCCACTTATTGAAATTTTCCTCGTCAACTATAAAAAATTTTGAGATATTTGAACTTAGTGATTTAAATCCAATATCTATTGTATCACTTTCATTTAAAAAGCCACCTATATAAAATGAACTATCTGGATTTAGTGTAATTGCTCCAAAAAATTTGCCAAATTCTTTACTTGGTTCTTTTATCCTTTGACAACTCAAAACTAAAAACAATAAAATTAAAACAACTTTCATTTTCTTACTTTGCTTAATTTATCAATAACTTTTTCTAAGAATTCCTCCAATTTATTTAACTTATTAACTTTTTCAAAACTACCGAATTCATACTCAAGAATTTCTCTATCAATTCTCTTTTTCAAAATTCTATAAACCTCAACCATAAAGTACTTTCTAAGTAAGTTTACCCTTCCTTCCTTTTCAAGCCTTCTAACACTTACAAATATATTCGTTTGTTTTATAATTCCAAATTTTGAATATTTAGAAGCTCTCTTTACAAAATCATGATCTTCAGCTAAGTATAAACTTTCATCAAATCCACCAATTTTTCTAAAAATTCTTCTTGTGCATATTATACAAAATCCAGGTGCTAACGGATAAATTTTCTTTGTTCTTTCAATTAAAATATTGGCTAACTTAAACAAAGTATGATCAATTTTTAATTGAGAAATTGGCTTAAACCTAAAAGTTGCAACTTCATAATAAAAAAGGTCAAATTCATATACAGCTTTTTCTAAAAAATTATCTGGAAGAACTACATCAGCATCAAGAAATAATAAATATTCACCATTTGAAAATTTTGCTCCATTATTTCTACCCCTTGCTGGTTTTCCTCCACTTACAACATAAGCTCCAAAGCTTTTAGCAATTTCAACAGTTTCATCAGTAGAATTTGCATCTGCTACAATAATTTCATATTTATTGTAACTTTGTTTCCTAATAGAGTTTAAAAGATTTGGGAGATATTTTTCCTCATTTAATGTCGGAATAATAATTGAAATAAGTGGATCTTTCATAACTTATAAACTTTTTCTTTATAGTTTTTGAAAGCATTTTTCGTATCAAAAATTAAATTTGAATGCTTATATATAAGTTCATAATTAAAAACGCTATGATCTGTTATTAAAACAACCAAATCACTATCTTCCAAGATATCAGACGTTAATTCAACACTCTCAACTTCTAATTCACCTATCTTAATTTTTGGAACATATGGATCAAAGTAATATACAATAGCACCTTTATCTGCAAGAATTGAAATTATATCAATAGCAGGCGATTCCCTTATATCACTTACATCTTTTTTATAAGCTACTCCAAGAATTAATATTTTACTACCCCTAATACTTTTTTCATAATCATTTAATATATCAGAAATTCTTTGAACTACATACCTTGGCATATTCGTGTTTATTTCACTTGCAACTTCTATCAATCTTGTATTATAATTTAACATTTTCATTTTCCAAGACAAATAAATAGGATCAACTGGAATACAATGGCCACCAATTCCAGGACCTGGGAAAAATTTCATAAACCCAAAAGGTTTTGTTCCTGCTGCCTCAATCACTTCCCAAACATCTATATTTAATAAGTTACACATAATTGCAATTTCATTTACAAGAGCTATGTTCACTGCTCTAAATGTATTTTCTAATAATTTGGCCATTTCTGCAACTTTTGAAGAAGAAACAATAATTACATCATCAATAATTTTAGAATAAATCTTATGAACTATCTTTCCAGAAACTTCGTCAACACCACCAACAATTTTGGGCGTATTTTTAATTTTATATACTTTATCACCTGGATTAACTCTTTCAGGTGAAAACGCTAGAAAGAAATCAACTCCACATCTCAAATTAGTTTCTTCTAATATAGGTTTTACAACTTCATCAGTTGTTCCTGGATAAGTTGTACTTTCAAGTACAATAATATGACCTGACTTTAAATACTTTTTAATATTACTTACTGAATCTACGATATAACTTAAATCTGGATCTCTTGTTTTTGACAAAGGTGTTGGTACTGAAATAATTATCATATCAACTTCTCTTAAAATATCGTAGTCACTATAAGCTTTAATTTTACCAGATTTTACAAGTTCAAATAGTTCTTCACTACTTACATCAGGTATATAAGAAACTCCTTCATTTATAAGTTTTACTTTTTCCTTATCTATATCAATTCCATAAACTTCAAAATTATTTTTTGAAAATTCAACGGCAAGAGGTAAACCAACATACCCAAGGCCTATAATGCATATTTTTAGTTTTTTCTCATCTATCTTTTTAAAAATTTCACTCTCCATAAGTTTAAAATTTTACAGCTATAAATAGTCTTAGCAAAGCTTTAAAATTTAAGATGTTCTTTATAGCTCTTGATTTTAATAATTTTAGGGAATTTAAGGAATTTGTGGATAAAGTTATTAGTATTCATAAGCTTTTTAAGGTTGGTCTCGAACTTTTTACTGCTGAAGGTTTTAAAGTTATAGAATATTTAAAAAATAGAGAAGCTACTGTATTTTTAGATTTAAAACTTGAAGATATTCCAAATACAGTAAGTAAAACAATAAAAGTTTTAAACTCATTTGAAATTGATTATTTAACACTTCATATATCTGGGGGAAAAAATATGCTTATTTCTGCTAGAGAAAGCACTGATAAGATAAAGTTATTAGGTGTTTCTGTCTTAACAAGTCTAAATCAAGAAGATTTACATGATATAGGTGTTAGTTTGCCATTAAGTGCAATTGTTATGAAAAGATGTTTCTTAGCAAAAGAGAGTAATCTTGATGGAGTTGTTATTCCAGGAAATTTTATAAAGAAAGTAAAAGAAACACTAGGAAAGAAATTTTTGGTTGTTGTGCCTGGAATAAGGCCAGAATTTTATGAAGAAAAAAATGATCAGAAATTTATTATAAATCCAAAAGAAGCTTTAAAGCAGGGAGCAGATTTTTTAGTAATAGGAAGAGCTATTACAAAATCAAAAGATCCAATCTGGGCTATAAACAAAATAAAAGAGGAAATTTATTAAAAACCCGGGCTACGACCTACTCTCCCACCCCCTTGCGGAGGTAGTACCATCGGCCCTGGTGGGCTTAACGACCGGGTTCGGAATGTGACCGGGTGTTTCCCCACCGGTATGGTAGCCCGAGATAATAAGACTGTGGTCTTAGAGAAGAAAGGCAACCAAGCCCTCGGGCTATTAGTACAGCTCGGCTCAATCCCTTACGGGACTTACACCTGCTGCCTATCAACCCGCTAGTCTTGCGGGGCCCTTACCCCATAACGGGTGGGAACCCTTATCTTGGGGCGCGCTTCCCGCTTAGATGCTTTCAGCGGTTATCGCTTAGGCACATGGCTACCTGGCTTTTGCCCCTGGCAGGACAGCCAGTACACCAGAGGTGCCCCCATCCCGGTCCTCTCGTACTAGGGACAGCCCCCCTCAAGGTTCCTACGCCCGCCGCAGATAGGGACCGACCTGTCTTACGACGGTCTGAACCCAGCTCACG
>JBDRXT010000069.1:0-6583 GCA_039803045.1 Caldifarciminota bacterium | reverse complement strand
AAGTTCTTTATTTGATGAAATTTTTATAAAACCTTTTCCTCCATAAATTCTATAGTTGCAGGATTCAAATTCATTATCTCCTACGGGTGAAATTGTGCAGCTTGTTGTTTGTGATAGAGTGAAGTTATATGCTGAAAGATTTAAATTATTTGTTCCCGAGTAACTTGATAATGTGATATTTGGATACCAGTTTCCCAAGGAAAAGTCGCTAACACTTACTGAGAGGTTAACTAAACAATCTATTGAATCAAGAATAACTACAAAACCATTATGATTATCCACTCCTGTTCCAAGATATCCAGAAATTAGAATTTTTCCAGGACTTATTGGCGATATACCTTTTGCTTGATTATTTGACTGATTGGATGGTGCTCCTTGCCACATTCTCGCATATATAATACTTCCATCATTTTTATTAATTTTTGCAGCTATAGGATATGTCGTTAAACCTAAAGTTGTCGAACCTGAAACCAGATAATTTCCATCAATATCAAGAGTTATATCATAAAACCTTAAATCACTGTTAGCAGAATATTGCTTTGAGTAAACAATTTGTCCATTTGGACTTATCTTTGCTAGATATGCTCTATAGTTTGGCTCATAAAAGCCAATTATTACGTAGTTTCCATCGCTATCTCTTATAAGTCTATAGGCTCTGTAATTATTTGAGATACCTCTTATAAGTGTTACACTATTTCCATCTGAACTTATTCTATAAATTACAGGTTGCCAATTACCACACCACCACCCAATGCCCATAACAACGTAACTATTTCCCTCTGGTATTATTGAGTAGTTGTCATTATTAGAACATCCAAAAGATGTTGTTTTTGCCCATATAACGTTACCACTTAAATCCATCTTTACTATTGCTCCTACATTAGAAGCGTCATAGCCCTGAATTGCTACAACAAGATTGGATCCATCAAAAGCTAAGCCACGTGCTATTGCTTTTTGAGAGAAGTATTTTGCCCATACAAAGTTTTTTGTTTTTAAATTAAATAAGCCTACAAATGAACAACTAGTATTATAACCACATCCCCCATGTCCTCCACTAACAGCAATTAAAGTGTCATTAACTTTTTTAATATCGCTAACATCAAGCGAAAGAGAAATATTAGGATTAAAAGCTTTATACCATTCAACTGTTATACCCTGTTTTACCTTTATACCCATTAACATAGGTCTTAATCCAGTATGTAGTGAACCAAGTATGAATATACTGTCATTCATTCTCAAAATAGGTGTACTGTGGCAAGTTAGACAACCTGTCGAGTTATATTGAAACCATACAAGTTTACTTATCTGACTTACTATTAACCATACCATGTTACCACCTCCTGGTTAAATTATAAATCTCCAAAATTATAAAGCAATTAAAATCAAATGAGAAAAATCGTGTAGGATATTTTTTATCACCCTTAAAATTTTCATATGATAAGATTTTTGATATTTTTGTTTATATTTAGTTGTTCTTCTAAGTATGTTGATGTTCTTCAGATTGATGAGAGTGGGTATAAAATAAAAGTTCTTACAAGTGATGGAAAGCTTAAAGAGAGAGAAAATAAAGTGAAATTTATAATAGAACCAAAACCCAATTCATTTAAAGCATACCTGTTTATGCCCGAAATGCCAGGTATGCCTGCTATGACTGAATTATTTGAGCTAAATAAAAATTATGAAGGTAAGATATTTATTCCTATGAGCGGAGAGTGGCAGATTATTATAGATTTAGATGGAAAAACAATAAAAAAAACAATAAATATACCTTTTGATGGCAAAATAAAAGAAACTGAAAATCATGAACATAGCTCATTATATCAAACTTTTGACGTTAAGACAGTTTTATCTTATAAAGAAGTTTTTATTGAAGGTTTGATAAACTTTCCTAAAAGCAGTTTTTATAAAATCGTTCCAAGATTTTCTGGGCAGATTTTAAATTTATATGTTTTCGTAGAGGGACAAACGATAAGGAAGGGACAAAAACTATTTAGCTTTTACTCTCCCGAAATTTTGAGGATAAAAAACGAATTTTTGATTAGCAAAGATAGTATTGTTTTAGAAAAGTTAAAACTTCTAAATTTGAGTTTAGATGATATTTTTGAAGATAGTGTTGTTTTTAGAAGTCCAGTTAGTGGTAAAGTTTCAAAAGTTTATTTGAGTAATGGAGATAAATTTGATGAAAATTCTCCAATTTTGGAAATTATTGATAATTCTATTGTACTATTTGTTGGCAATGTAAGGAAATCAGAGTTTGATAATATAAAAATTGGGGATATAGTTTATGTAAGAAATTTAAGGGGATATATAAGTGAAATCTTGCCATCTTCTGATGGAAATTTCATAAAAGTTATCTCGAGACTCAAGAACGATGGGGAATTTTTTGAAAATAGTTATGAAATTGCTAAAGTTTTAAAACCAGTAAAAGGAATAATTATTCCAAGAGATGCTGTAATTAGAACTGGTGATAAGGATATAGTTTATGTTTTAGAAAATGGTATATTTAAGCCAAGAACAATAAAAATTATAACAGATGTAAGAGATGGATATTTAGTAATTGGTTTAAATGAAGGTGAAAAAATTGTAAATAAAGGGGTGTTTTTGATAGATGCAGATGCAAATTTAAAAGGAATATGATAAAGGCAGGAGTTATTGTATTTCCCGGTTCAAATTGTGATAGAGATGTTTATTATGTTTTAAAATTAGTTGGTTTTGATGTTTGTTATCATTTTCATAAGGATAGAAATATTTTTAAATATAAGTTAGTTGTGCTTCCCGGTGGCTTTTCTTATGGAGATTATTTAAGACCAGGGGCTATTGCAAAGTTTTCTGCTGTTATGGAAAGTTTAATAGAATTTGTTGAGAAGGAAATGGGTTTAGTTATAGGAATATGTAATGGTTTTCAAATTTTAACAGAAAGTTTAATTCTTGAGGGTGCTTTAACAAGAAATCTAAATAATAGATTCATATGCAAGATGATTGAAATTAAAGTTATAAATAATCAAACACCATTTACAAAGTATTTTGAAAATGGGCAAATTATAAAAATACCGATAGCTCATTCGGATGGAAGATATATACATCCAAATCCGCAGAGGTTATATAATAAAAATCTTGTAGCTTTTGAATATATTAAAAATCCTAATGGTTCGGTTAATAACATTGCTGGAATATTTAATGAGAAATTTAACGTTCTTGGTTTAATGCCACATCCAGAAAGGAGAAGTGAAGGTATACTTTCAGAAGGCTCAAAGGACGGTTATTATATTTTCAAAAGTATTTTTGATTTCCTGAAATGATAAATTTAAGGGAGATTATTGAAAAAATTCCACAAAAATCAGGAGTGTATTTATTTAAGAAAAATGAGCAAGTACTTTATGTTGGAAAAGCTTTTAACTTAAAAAGTAGAATTAAGTCTTATATGAATGAAAAGCAAAATCAAAAAGTCTTAGAAATGCTAAGCAAAGCCAATAACTTAGATTATATAATAACTGATAACGAAAAATCAGCTCTTCTATTAGAATTATCACTAATTAGAAGATTTGATCCTCCTTATAATATTAGATTGAAAGGAGAGCCTTATCCATATATCGCTATTACAAAAGAAGATTTTCCAAGAATTGAAATTTCAAGAAATAACAGAGAAGATAAATTTTACTTTGGTCCTTTTGTGAATTCTTCTTTTGCAAGAAAATTAGTCTCTATTACAAGACAATTATTTAAAATAAGAAACTGTAAATTAAAATTACCAACATCAAAGAGTTATAAGGTTTGTATTGAATATCATATTGGTAGATGTTCTGGTCCTTGTGCAAATCTAATTAGTAAAGATCCATACAATCAAAATGTTAATTTAGCTATAGAGTTGTTGAAGGGAAACACAGAATTTGTTGAAAAATATCTAAGAGAAGAAATTGAAAAAGCTACAGAAAATCTTCAGTTTGAAAGAGCAATTAATTTGAGAGATAGTTTAAGAATTATTTTGGGACTTGGAAGTTCAAAAGGCATCTGGTTAGATGGAAGTCAAGATAGAGATTTTATAGGTTATGCAAAAGCAGGTGAGTATATAAGTATATCTAAAATTATCTGGAGAAACGGAAAAGTTGTTGGTAAGGAAGATTATGTTTTAAATGATTCAATAAATGATCCTATGGAAGAATTTTTATTGAGGCATTATGAAAGTGCATTTTTGAATATTAGAGCAGTTGTAATTGATTGGAATTTTAGTAATGAATTTATAAATGATTTTAATAATCTGATAAGCTCTAGAATTAATAGAAGCTTGGAAATAAGAAAGCCAAATGAAGATGAATGGAGGGTTTATAAAATTGCTATGGAAAATGCAGAAGAAAATTTAAAAAGGTTCATTGATGATGTTTCTAAAAAGAAGGAACATCCAGGAATTGAAGAGTTAAGAAAATTATTGAGATTAGAAAAATTGGAAAGAATTGAAGCAATTGATATATCGCATTATTATGGTAGAGGTAAAGTTGGTTCTGTTGTTGTTTTTGTAAATGGAAAACCTTATAGGAAGGGTTATAGAAGGTATAGAATAAAGCAATTAGAAGATAAGAAAATTGACGATTATAAGTCAATTGAAGAGGTTGTAAGAAGAAGGATTAAAAGATTATTAGAAGAAAATAACCAATTACCAGA
The DNA here is from genome assembly GCA_039803045.1 of Caldifarciminota bacterium. Classification (GTDB taxonomy): domain Bacteria; phylum Hydrothermota; class Hydrothermia; order LBFQ01; family DSFT01; genus DSFT01. The sequence continues at coordinate 1,927 of JBDRXT010000069.1, read as the reverse complement.
TTTAATGTTAATAGATGGAGGAGTTGGTCAAGTTAAAAGTGCATTGAAAGCTATTAGGGAATTTGATATAAATATAAAAGTTATTGGTCTTGCAAAAAGGAATGAAGAAATAATATTTGAAAATGGAAAAATTCTTAGCTTGCCTATTCATTCGTTTGCTTTAAGATTATTACAACACATTAGAAATGAAGCTCATAGATTTGCTCTAAAATATCAAAGAAAACTTAGAGAACCAAAAATTAACTCATCTATTTTAGATATTATTCCAGGTATTTCTAAAAAGAAAAAATTAGAATTATTGAGATATTTTGGAAGTATTGAGAGGCTGAGAAAAGCTGATATAGATGAAATTAAGAAAGTTCCAGGAATTGGAGAAAAGACAGCAAAAAAAATTTATCTTTATCTAAATCTCCCTGATTAGTAACTTCAAAACCTTTAAAATTTTCAATTATGCAGGATAATATGGGAGTAAATTGGATTTCACTTCTTGTATTTTATTTGCTCATATTTTTAGTTTTATATTTAATTTTGATATTGCCACAGCAAAGGGAGAGAAAGAGAAAAGAGCAAATGATAAGGAATATAAAGAAAGGTGATAGAATTATTACTACATCTGGAATTATTGGTGAGGTAACTATAATAGGTGATGATTATTTTGTTATTGAAAGTGAAAATAGTGTTATTAAGATTAAGAAGTGGGCAGTAAATGAGGTTATAAAATAATCTTAAATCACTCTTTCCACGTATCTATTTGAGCTTTTTGTAATTTTCCAGAAAAGTCAATATATACAGTTTTCCACTCAGTAAATATTTCAAAAACTGTCCAACCACCTTCTCTGTAACCGTTTCCTGTTTCTTTAACTCCTCCAAATGGTAAATGACTCTCTGCACCGATTGTAGGAGCATTTACATAAGTTATTCCAGCTTCTATTAGTTCAATTGCTCTCATTGCTTCATTTATATCATTTGTATAAATTGAAGAAGATAAGCCATATCTTGAACTATTAGCAACCTCAATAGCTTCTTCAAAACTAGAAACTTTTATAACACTAAGAACAGGACCAAATATTTCATCTTGAAAGATTTTCATGTTTTTATTTACATTCTCAAATATTGTAGGTTCAAACCACCAACCTTTTGAGTAATAACCATCCTTTAATTGGTTTCCACCATATGTTAAAATTGCCCCTTCATTTAAACCTATTTCTACATATTTTTTAATTTTTTCAATAGCTTGTGGATTTATAATCGGTCCAACATTTGTTTTTGGATCAAGTGGATCTCCTACAACTAATTCTTCTAATCTGTTTCTTAGCTTCTTCATAAATTCATCATATATTTTCTCATGTAAAATTAATCTTGAAGTTGATGTGCATCTTTGGCCACTTGTTCCAAAGGCACCCCAAAGTACCCCATCTACTGCAAGGTCTAAATTTGCTGATTGCATAACAATTTGAGGGTTTTTACCACCAAGTTCTAAAGAAACTCTCTTTAAGTACTTAGAAGCACTTTGGTAAATTAATTTTCCAGTTTCTGTACCTCCTGTAAATGCAATAACTTTAACATCTGGATGTTCTACTAAATATTTTCCAGCCAAATATCCAAATACAATATTAAAAACTCCATCTGGTAATCCAGCTTCTTGAAAAATTTCAGCAAATATAGAACCAACAGCAGAACTATCGGGGGCAGGTTTGAATATAACACTATTTCCCGCCAAAAGAGCTGGAAATATTTTCCAAGATGGAACCGCAATTGGAAAGTTCCAAGCAGTTATAACTCCAACTATACCAATTGGCTTTCTAAATGTTAAAGCATATTTATTTGGAAGCTCTGAAGGTGTGATATATGAAAATAATCTTCTTCCCTCACCTGCTGAATAAAATGCAGTATCTATCGCTTCCTGAACATCTCCTTCAGCTTCTGT
>JBDRXT010000068.1:0-6631 GCA_039803045.1 Caldifarciminota bacterium | reverse complement strand
TAGAGAAATTTTAGTTAAGTATCAAAGAAATGGGAAAATATATGAAACAAAAATAAAACCAAAAGGTGAAATAGTTAATCAAAAAGGAAAAAAAGAGGGAAAAATAGGAATTTTAAAAACATTTGACAAAATAACTCCTGATCCTATATTGTCAATTAATTTAGCTCTTGAAAAAACATTACAATCATCATTACTTATCTTAAAAGTTTTAATAGGTTTATTTACTGGTGAAACATCTATTGAAGTTCTCGGTGGTCCTATAATGATTGGAAAGACAATTGGAGAAACTTCACAAATGGGTATTCAAACATTACTCCTAATTACAGGTTTAATATCTATAAATTTAGCGGTTGTAAATTTACTTCCAATACCTGCCCTTGATGGAAGTCATATCGTAATATTCTTAACTGAATCAATAACAAGAAGAAGAATTAATCCTAAATTTTACTTTGCTATTCAAATGACTGGATTTGTCATACTTATGATTTTGATGTTCTTTATAATAATATTTGATATTTATAGAATATTAATGCCATGAAAGTTTCAGAAATATCAAGGATTTTAAATAAAAACTTTGAAGGTGAAGATATTGATATTTTCAAAATAAGCGATTTAGAAAATTCTGATGAAAATTCAATAGTTTTTATATCTGATAGGAAGCAAGATACTGAAAAATACGTAGGTTTAGTAATTAGCTCATTTAAACCTTTAAATATAAAATACAAATCAATCATAATTGTTGAAGATGTAAAGGATGCTATGATAGAAGTTTTGAAATTATTCGATTGGCATAATGTATCAAAAAATAAATTTGTTTCAGAAAAAGCAACAATTTTAGAAAATGTTAAAATTGGAGAAAATACAACAATTATGGATTTTGTATATATTTCAAGAAACGTAGAAATTGGTAAGAATTGCTTAATATATCCATTCGTGTATATAGGTGAAAATGTAAAAATTGGTGATAATTGTATAATTTATCCACATGTTTATATTGGGGAATTTTGCATTATTAAGAATAATGTAATCTTGCATTCCGGAGTAAAAATTGGTACTGATGGTTTTGGATATTACAAAAATAAGAAAATCCCACAAATAGGAAATGTTGTTATAGAAGATAATGTTGAAATTGGAGCAAATACATGCGTAGACAGAGCCACTATTTCAAGCACTATAATAAATAAAGGAACGAAAATAGATAATTTAGTTCAAATAGCACATAATGTAATCATTGGAGAAAATTGCTATATTGCTTCTCAAACGGGAATAGCAGGAAGTAGTAAAATTGGAAATAATGTAATACTTGCAGGACAAGTAGGTATAGCAGATCACAGCATAATCGAAGATAATACTATATTGCTTGCAAAAGCAGGAGCTAATGGATATATAAGAGGAAATAAAATATATGGAAGTGCTTTACCTGCTATGGAAAGATTAGAATACCTTAGAATAATAAACATTATAAAAAAGCTACCAGAAATTTACGACTTGTTTAAAAGACTTAGTTCATCAAACAAAGAAGGATCTTCATAAAACTCATAATACTTATCACTCATAATAATATCATAACCATCCACAAAGTATAAATAATCTCTATAATTCTTTGAACCATAAAATTTATTACCCTTTACAACAACGTAACCATCAGAAAAAGCGTAAAATACAATATCTCCATCTATTACAAGTTCTTTATCTTCAAAACCTTTAGCTTTTATTACTGATTTAAGAGAACCATCCTTATGATACGTTTTTATTTCACCATTTTTATAAGCAATTGACAAATAATCATCAAATCTATTAATTCCAGTTATAGATTTAACAGGATTATGTGAAAGAATTTGTTTTATTTGCAAATCCTTCACAAAAACGTAATATCCAAAACTATCAGCAACAAGAATATAATTCTTATAATTTGAAATTGCTTGAATTTTAAAACTTGAAATACGAAATTCTCTATCTATTTCAAACTTTTCCAAATTTAGAAATTTTACAAACCCATTATCTGTTCCCAAAATAAGCTCATTATTGTTTATTGCATATGATGTTGATTTTAAATTTAAAGTCTTTTGTATTTTTCCATCAATCTTGCAAAAATCTATTTTATCCTGGTATAACAAGATTAAATTCTTTCCCGTCCATATGAAATCGTTAAAAGTCCCCTTTATCGTATAAACAATCTTAAAATTAGAACTATCCAAAACAAATAAAATTCCCTCATCTGAAAAAGCAAAAATATAATCATTATACACTTTTAAATCCTTTATCTTACCTTTTGAAATTTCAAATTTTTTAAACTGTTTCATTACTTCAAACTCCTTCATTAGAAATTTCTCTTTCAATTTGAATAAAATTAAATAACCATCAGAGCCAAGTAATAATAAGTTACCAAAAGTACTTATGCTATGAACAGGATATCCTATCTTATGTAACTTTTTGAAACTCAATGTATTTAAATCGAAAACTTTCAAATCATTTCCTTCAGAAATAAATAACAAATTTCCGTTTTGATGAACAATAGCATTAGCAGGAAGAGAAAGGATTATCGAATTTCTACCTAAATCATAAAAGTATAAGACATTATCTCTAACAATAGCATAATCTCCTAAAAAAGTTGTAATATTTTCAACATCGTACTCTCTTAATTTTGAAAATGCTTTATTATTCTCATTTGCAAAAATGATTTGATCCTCATAAACCTGAACAAATCCTTCACCTACTTCAACTTTTGTAATAACACCAGGAACTTTTTCATACACATCAGCTAAATCATATAAAATTTCATTATCAAAAATTTTAACCCCCTGTTTAATCTTTCCATAATAAACATAAACAACATCATCAATTACTTCTAAAGCTTCAATTTTATTTGGAAATTCTCTTTGAACTAATTTAATTTCGGACTTAACATTATAAACAATAAGATTTTTTTCTAAGACGTAAAACAAATAATCTTCCACTAGTTCATAAGGTTGATAACCTCCCCCGAACTCACCTATTTCTTTAAGAAAATAAAACTTACCATCATAGTATATCCAAAATCTCACAATACCATCATCACCTCTGCTAAATAGTATATTATTCCTAAACTTAATATCTTTATACTTTGCTTTCTTAGGAAATGTAAATTTTAAAACTGGATAAGAAAATCCTTGTCTTTTGAGATTTTCAATAAGTTCATCTGATAAAATGCTATCTAAATTTTCAATAGCATCTGGTTCAATTGAAAGAGCTTTCTTTAAAGTTGTATAAAAACTACTTAAGACTTTTTGAGTATCTATTGCCATTTCTCTTGATAGAACTTCTATAACAGTTTGAGTTTTTATAGAACTTCCTTTATAGAGATTATAATACTCAACAAAACGTTGAATAAATGCAACTTCCCAATCATTTAACCTTACCATAATTAACCTCCTATGTCTACAATTACTTTAATTGCTTCTGGTTTTTTTGCCATTTCAAAAGCTTTTTTAATTTCATAAAAATGGAATTTATGAGTTATTAGTTCAGAAGGTTTTATAATACCTGAAGTTATTAAATTTAATGCAACTTTCGTATCATCTGGACCTGAAGAATAGCTAGGGATTATCGAAATTTCATTAAAGTAGATGTAATTTACATTAATTTTTAAAATATCTTCAGGTGGTGTTGGAGCAAATAAAATAATCTTACTAGCTCTGTCAGCTATTTTTAAGGCAAATTCTATTGCTAAAATTGTTGGAGGGCCTACGATAATTACACTGAACTTTTCATTAAAATGAAACTCATCAGGATGATAAACTTCATCAACATTAGACCAACTAATAGCTAATTTTCTTCTATTCTCAAAAAAATCAAAACCAACCACCTTACCTGCTCCAAATAGCTTTAATAATTTAGAATTTAAAAGTCCCATAAATCCAAGACCTATTACAGCACAATTATCTAAATTACTTACATTTGACTTTCTAATAGCTTTAACTGAGCAAGCAAGAGGTTCAATTAAACATGCATCCTCACTACTTACAAAATCTGGAATTTTTAATACATCATTTTCATATATATGTTTTGGCACACTTATAATTTCACTAAATCCTCCAGGATAAATCTTATATTTTCTCCAAACTTCGCAAGAAGTATATTCTCCTCTCTTACAATAATTACAATTCATACAAGGGGCATGATGGTGAACAAAAACTCTATCCCCAATTTTGAATTTATCAAAACTTTCTGGAACTTTTATAACATGACCAACTAATTCATGTCCCGGGGTGTACGGAGATTTTGAAATAACATACCAATCCATTAATTCACCTGTGCAAATACCACACAAATCAACCCTTACTAAAAATTCTCCCTCAATTTCCTCATTTTTAAATTCTATATCATCAAAATTATTAAATAATAAAAACTTCAATTTCTTACGATTATTCTCTCAAAGCACTAATTATCTGACTTTCAAACCATTCTTTTGGACGATATCCAATAGCTTTTGCTTTTATTTTACCATCTTTACCAACTATAAATGTCGTAGGAAGACCGCTAATACCTCCAAACAATTTCTCTATCTTTTCCTCAGAATAACCAATAATATAATTTATACCCATATTATTTGCAAATTCTCTAACTTTATCTGCTTTCTCACCAACATTCAAGCCTACAAATTGGACATGTTCCTTGTACTTATCTTGAAGCTCAATAAAGTGAGGAATTTCCTTTAGACAGGGGGGGCACCAAGTAGCCCAAAAATCCACCACCAAAACTTTTCCTTTAAATTTTGATATATCAACAATTTCTCCATTAATTGACTTGAAGCTAAAATTAACTCTACTAAAATCACCCCTACTACCACATCCTATTAAAACAATAAGAATAGTTATTAACTTTTTCATCTTATTTAAACTTTATTACGATTTTCTCTAACTTTATTCCTCCTCCTTCGTAATATCCAGGTTTTAAAACAAGATTTCCTTCTTCAATAGGTAATCTGCTTAATATAAATTGTCTAAGTATTCTCATACGTTCTTCCATAACACCCATAGCTTCTGGGCTCGGATAATAACTAATTTCTATAGGTGATGTCCAAGGATAATTTTCCTTTAATATATTTAGGGCTTCTATAATCCTATCTTCTTGTCCCTCTCTAAATACTGCAAATCCTCTTTCAAATACATCTCCTATATCAACAATTGCATACTTATAACCACCCTCTTCATAATAATAACCTTTAACAGAAAATGGCTTACTTAATTCTCTCCTTGTTTCTCTACCATCTGAAACAATTATTCTATAATGAAATAGTTGCCCTGGTTCAACAACAGCTTTTCCTTTAGTATCTTTACCATCCCAATAAACATAGTCAGGAAGTTTTCCCTTGCCAGAATATTCTTTTAGCTTATTTCCCCAAGAATCGTATATCTCTATCTTCCAATCCTTTACATTTTTATATTTCTTATTAAATTCACCAACATTAAGAGGTATTTGTCTATAAACATTTATTGGATATATAGGTTGTCTTATAAATAAGTTTTCAAGCTTTATAACCTTTCTAATTTCTTCTTCTATAGTTTTTGGTAGTCTAAGCTCTAATTTTCTTTCCTTGCGATAAAGCAAAGAATCTATTGGTTCAAATGGAGCCAAGGAAACATCAGTAATTGGCTTTATAGCATCATCAATTGAATATTCAGCTTTTTCTACAACTTCTTCTTCTTGTTCAGTTCCACTTCCCTGCTGTGACATCAAAAACCCTACAAAAGAAAGCAAAATTAATAATTTAAATAATCTCATAATTCCCTCCTTACATTAATACAAATCTTACAGTTAATCTTCCTTTCTCTTCAGGCTTTCCAGGTTTTGGAGCAAATTTCCATTGTTCTAATGCTACAATTGCAGCATTATCCAAATCTGCATAACCAGATGAGCGAACAACTTGAATATTAAAAACATTACCATTAGCATCTACTGAAAATGCAAGTACAACTGTACCTTCTCTACCTTCCTGTTTAGCTTTTTTAGGATATATTGGTCTCACTCTATTTAAAATTTGTCTATTTGCAACTTCACCTTCAAGTTGAAGTCCTGATGGCGCTGCGGCAGATGCAACCTCTTGAACACTAGGAGGTGCAGTAACAGTAGGCTTTCTTATATCTACCTTAACTTCCTTAGTTAAATCTGGACTTGTTGCAAGACTAACAGCACCTTTCCCACCTCCACCAATTCCTCCACCTACATCTGTTCCAAGACCAAGTCCTCCACTAGCTCCACCTTCAATACCTCCACCAAGTGAAATAGCTGGAACAGCTTCCTTTGAGAGAATATCTGAAATGCTTGCTCCTTTTCCTGTTACACCTACAATCACATCAGCAACTCCAACATCAGCTAAATTAGCACTACTTACATCAATTTCAGCTTGAAGATTAGCTATACCTTCAATATTAGTTTTACTTAAGTCTACTTTAACATCTAATTGTTCCGTTTGAACAGAAGGCATGTTTAAAAGCCTTGGATCAATATTTATATTAACATCTAATTTTGGACCCCCACCAAGTCCAGGCGTAGGTTTTGGAAGTTCTGTAGACTGAGTTAAAAGTTTTGAACTTAAATCCACTTTCTTTTGATCACCAGGTTTGTTTTCGTCTTTCTTGGCAGTTTCTTT
>JBDRXT010000067.1:0-6762 GCA_039803045.1 Caldifarciminota bacterium | reverse complement strand
CTAATTAGTAAATCGGGATCAGGAACATTTGGTTCATATAAATATTTTCTGAATATTTCTTCATTTACAAAACTTATCTCTTTCTCTTTTAGAATTTTAATTACGGCATCTAATATTTCTTGTCTTCCTCCATAGGATAGAGCCAAGTAAAGTTTTAATTTTTCATTGTTTTTTGTTTTTTCAATTGCTTTAAAAAGCTCCTCCCTAACATTTGTTGGTAAGTATTCAATCCTTCCAATTGCTCTTATAGAAATTTCATTTCTGTGAAGTTCTTCAACTTCTGTTTTTAACAAAAACATTAAAAGTTCCATTAAACCTTCTATTTCTTCTTTCGGTCTTTGCCAATTTTCTGTAGAAAAAGAATATAAAGTTAAGTATTCTATTTTAAGTTCAACGCTTGCTTTTATAATCTCTCTTACAGATTCAGAACCTACTTTATGTCCTACAATTCTTTCAAGACCTCTATTCCTTGCCCACCGCCCATTTCCATCCATAATAATAGCAACATGTTTAGGGACTTTCAATCCACATCCATATGCTCAACTTTCTTAACTTCTCTTCCTTTTAATTTAGATATTATCATAGGTAGTGTTGTATATTCAAGCTCCTCTTCAGGTAATCTTGAAGGTTCAAATATTCCTTGTCTCCTCATAATATTAGCCATTTCTTGTGCTACTCTTCTGGGCTCATCAAATGCAGGATCATCAAATAAATCTCTTGGACCAATTAACTTGCCATCTGAAAGTTGGAAACCAAGTGCTACAACTCTTGGAGGTCCATCAAATCTTGAAACAGTACTTTGATACATAGGAACTGGCATTAAAGGACCCATATGTGATCCTCTCATCCAACCTTCCACAAAAAACGGTTTTGCAAAAGGTTCTAAAATTTCACCAACTGCGGGAAATCCACTTTGAGCTCTAACTACCATTACAGGATCATCCTTACCAACATATTTACCAGCTATTAATGATAATTTTTGTGATGATGCTACTGCAGCAATTTCTCCATCTTTCTTTCTAAAAACCTTAGTTATAACGTATCTTGAAACGCTTCCAATAAGGGCAAGTAAATCATATAATCCTTCTGGTGTTGGTATTTTATAAACTTCACCTTGCTTTACATCCAAAACTTCAAATACAAATCCTTCATGCATGGATGGATCTATTACTAGTCCTGAAGTATTCATAGGATCTGCAAACATCTCGTATAATGGAATATTCCAAGCACTTGGTGATGTTTTATCTGCCATAAATACTACTATAGGTTCAGAAGGTCTTTCGTTAATCTCCATTTCTGCTACACCAGGACCCATTCCTTTTACATTTCCACTAAAAGCATCTGATAGTAAATCTTGACCAGCACCATATAATTTTAATTCCTTAGCTACTTCTGTAGCTTTCTTAAATGTGTCCCAAGCAAGTTTATGAATTTCAGAATTATCAACACCATACTTATGAGTCATTATAAGATTTATATCATCTCCAACTCTCCCTACAAAATAGTCAATAATTTTTCCACTATCTTTAGCATTTTGCAATTGTTCTTCACATGCCTCTATAAGCTTTGGATGTGTTGAAGAATGTCCAACATAGCCTCCAACATCAGCTTTTATAACGCTTATAGTTACTTTCATCACTAACCTCCTTTCGAAATTTTGAAAATTTTATAGCTCAGAATTAAATTAAGGTTCAAGTTTAAAATTTTAGAACTATGAACATTTCCTTTTGGATAAAAGCTTTGAAAGTAATTCCAAGAATTAGCAAGAATGAATGGGAAAAACTTGATTTTATATCAAAGTGGTTAGTTCTCACGAGATCTGCTGTTTTTGTAATAACTCTCATACCTTCAATCATTGTAGCTATTTACTCTTTCATAAATGACAAATTTAACTTACTTAATTGGATATTACTAACAATAGGTTTGATTCTTGCTCATGCTGTAAACAATATGCTTAACGATTATACTGATTACTTAAAAGGTGTTGATAAAGATAATTACTTTAGGGCTAAATACGGACCACATGTTCTTGAACATGAATTAATGACTAAATCCGAGTTCTTCAAATACTTGGTTATCACAGGAATTTTGGCAATTCTCATTGGAATATACTTTATATACTTAAGAGGTATTTATGCATTCATATTGTTCATAATAGGTTCTTTCTTTGTTCTGTTTTATACATTTCCTCTAAAATACATTGGGCTTGGAGAGTTAAGTGTTCTAATAGTATGGGGACCATTAATGATAGGGGGTGGATATTATGTTGTAACTGGTGAGTGGAACTTAAATATTATACTTATGAGCTTTATATATAGTCTGGGTGCGACAAGTGTCCTTTTTGGAAAGCATATAGATAAATATGAGCAAGATAAATCAAAACGTATTAGAACTTTCCCTGTTATAGTAGGAGAGAAAAATGCAAGAATTTTAAACTTAATTATTATTGCTTTGCAATATATTCTGACAATTTTCCTTGTCATTATTGGCTTTTTTAAAATAACTATGCTAATTGTTTTAATTGGATTGTATTGGTATTTCAAGAGAGTTTTTGTAGTATATACAAAACCAAAACCAATAAAACCTCCAGAAAATTATCCAAAAGAAGCTTGGCCCTTATGGTATGTAGCATTTGCATTTGATCACAACAAGAAGTTTGGATATTTATTTACTTTGGGATTAATTTTTGAGCTAATTTTTAGAATTTAAAAAAGCCTTCACAAGAAGGAAAGCTCCTCATTTCAATGAGGAGAGGAAGTCACGTATAGGATAGGACCAATTCCTAAATCTTCATTAGAGAACTTAATACTATCAACTTTAGCAAAAGGTTTAAAAATTATTAAATAATTCGGACTATAAGAAAAACCATTAGCAGAAATATAAAACTTATCGTCAAAAGCATAAATAAAATTAATACTTTGAGAAATCTTCAAGCTATCAAGAATTTGAAGATTATGATTTAAAACGTATAACCAACCATCCCAACTTCCCAAAACAAGATAACTAGAATTTAAATCCGAGAAGTAAATGTTCTTTGAAATATTTACACTATCAATCTTTTGAAAATTCTTAGATATCTTATAAATCATTGAATGAGTTTGATTGTAAATACCTGTTGAAATAACGAAAATTGTATCATCATAAATGTGAATATTTGATGCACCAGGAAAAAGATTCAAACTATCAACTTTTTTCAATGGTTTTATAGATAGTTTAAATATTTTTGATATTGAGTCATAGCTGTAATCTGGTTTCATACCATTTGCAGAAACAATTAGAAAACTATCAAGTAGTTTTACGTCAATCGGACGATTTGATATCTTTATACTGTCAATAACTATACCATCCTGAAATACTAACAAATTCTCAGAGTAATATTTACCAAAATCGGTAAGGTAAATTTTATTATCAAAATATATACCTGAGAGAGGATTAGTATGATTATCAAGTGGATAAATAAATAAATCGTTATTTAAAAGATTGAATTTCTGAATAGATGGAGAACCTGTAAAGCCACCGGAATTTATCAAATAAACATCATAACCATTTAAAATAAAGTAATTTGGAATATCACCACTGTTAAACAAGAAGTAGAATTTTTGACTATCTGGTAAGAAGTAATATACTTTTTTTGAACTCTGAAAAGCAATCAAAACCTTATCACCTATGTAATTCTTAAAATCTTCATTATTTGACTTACAAGATATAACACTAAGAACCAAAATTATATAACTTAACCTCTTCATCTCTTATAATCCTTCTTACAAGTCCACTTAAAACTTTCGATGGTCCTATCTCTATAAATTGTCTAACACCATAGTTATAAGCATTATTTACTATTTTTGTAAATAAAACCGAACTTCTAAGTTGTTTTATAAGAGCAATAAAAACATCATCCAATGTATAACAAATTTCTCCAGTTGAATTCATAATAATTGGAATTTTTGGTTCATTTAATTCATCTTTTTTGAGATACTTTAAAAATTCCTTAGAAGATTCTTCCATAAGTGGAGAGTGAAAAGCACCCGAAACATTAAGCTGAATAACTCTCTTTGCTAACTTCTTTAATTCTTCAATAGCTACTTTCAGCTCCTTTATATCTCCAGAAATAACAAATTGTTCCGGACTATTATAATTTGCAATTACTAAAGTGCTATATTTAGCTAATATTTCTTTTAACTTCAATTCATCCATACCAATTATAGCAGCCATAGAACCCTCCTTCGCTCTTGACATAATTTCTCCTCTAATTCTAGTAATTTTAAGTCCATATTCAAAATCAAAAACATTAGCACAATAAAGAGCAGAAAACTCACCAAGACTATGTCCAAAACAAATATCACAATTATATAAATTCTTATCTTTTATCACTTCAAGACTTGCAACTGATACTAAATATATAGCAGGTTGAGCATTTTCAGTTTTAGTTAACTCTTCATTACTACCATAAAAAACAAGCTCAATAAAATCACTTCCAAGTAATTTTTTTGCTCTATTGAAAATATCTTTTGCAATATCATAATTATCATAAAGTTCTTTACCCATTCCAGGATATTGTGATCCCTGTCCTGGAAACATAAAAGCAGTTTTCACGACCAAAATTTTAAAGCTTTAAAATTTTGGAAATAATTGTTTTAAAAGTGAATGGTAGAACCTAAATTATCTAAGAAGTTCCATATTGTATCTTTAAAATACGTGATTTTTATGCTTCTTTCAGATATAATTGCGATAATTCTGGCTCTAATCTTATCATTCTTGTTGAAATTTGGATTTGATAGTTATGAACTTCAAAATAGATTAAGGGAAATGGTTATTATAATTTTCTTTGCAATTACAATATTTTTCCTAAAAAGGTTATATACTCAAAGGAGATTATTTTATGAGGAAAGTAAAGAAATTTTGGAAAGTTTGTTTTACACCTTTATCCTAATTTTTAGCATTTATGCTATGACGAAAACAAAGCCAGACTTTTCAAGACTTTTTCTTGGAATTTCTATTATTATTTCAATGTTCCTAATACCGTCCTTTAGATATATATCAAAGCGTATTTTAAATGGTCATATAAGGGAAAAAATTTTAATTATTGAAGGTCCGGATAGTGATAAAATTTACGAATTTTTTAAGAAGGAATGGTATTTAGCATACGAACCTATAGCAATTGTTAAGCTTTCGGAAATTGACAAATATATTGATGTTCCAAACGTTGTAATTCCAAGATTACCTTTTTTAAGTGAATTCTACAAAGAAATCTCAAACTTAAGTTTAAAATTCAAAAGAATATTTTATGTTCCTGATATTTCCGGACTTTCATTTACAAACCAAGTACTACATTTCTCAATTACTCAAAACTTACCAATTTTTGAAACTTCAACAAAATTTGACTCCTTTATAAATCGCTTAATAAAGAGAAGTTTCGATGTTATATTTTCATTAACTGTAATAATACTTTTAGCTCCACTATACCTTTTAATAGCTCTTTTGGTGAAATTAAGTTCAAAAGGTCAGATATTTTATAAGCACAAGCGAGTAGGTAAAGATGGAAAATGTATAGAAATATACAAGTTTAGAACAATGTATGAAAATTCTGACAAATTGTTAGAAGAATTACTTAAAAAAGATGAAAAATTAAGGCAAGAATGGGAAAAGAATTATAAACTAAAAAACGATCCAAGAATTACACCAATTGGGAAAATACTAAGAAAATTTTCCTTGGATGAACTTCCTCAATTTTTTAATGTATTAAAAGGTGATCTTTCAGTTGTAGGACCAAGACCAGTTGTGAAAGAAGAGTTAGATAAGTTTTATGGCGAATATAAAAAATTTTATTTATCAGTTATGCCTGGAATTACAGGACTATGGCAAGTAAGCGGAAGAAGCAATCTAAATTACGAAAATAGAGTTAAGCTTGATACAATATACGTTGTAAATTGGTCTATATGGCTTGATATCGTAATTATTTTCAAAACTTTAAAAGTTATTATAAATAAAGAAGGTGCTTATTGAGTTGTTTCAATTTCCTTTAGCTTTTCACTTATTCTAAAATTCATGTAGTTTATAAATTCCTGATCATTTACAGATGTTATCTTAAACTTTAGGTCATCTAATAAAGATTTTGCATCTTTTAACTTTTTCATTTTAATTAAGTTATCCGCTATCTCTAAATCTACACTAAATATTTGAACATAGAGCATATCATTCTTTTGAGTTATTGCTTCTAAGAATCTTTTACCAAATTCAAAGTACTTATTAGATTTCTCATAATCACCTCTTATCTTTAAAACACTTGCTACTGAAAATGCAACCGTAGCATAATTTCTATAAATTCTCTGATGATTTTCATCTTTATATACTGTATTGTCGAAAATTGATCTATATCTAAAAATTCCTTCATCTGCTAACTTATAAGTTTTAGCAAATTTTTCAAGATATTCAATAGGATCGTAATTTCCGCTTAACAAGTAAGTTGTTCTCTCAAGATTTATAGCACTAAGATCTCCCATATCTCCTAAAAATTCATTACTTATTCTCCAAGCAAGTCCCTCAAGAACAAATAATTTTTTATAATCCTTATAAGCTTCAGGATCACAAGTTATTGAAAAATATATTGGGACTTTAAAATCCCTTGAAATTATTACTTCATTAACAAATTTATCACCATCTTCTAAATAAATTTTTGGAATTCTTACAATACCTTTTTCTGTTAAAACATTGTAATATTCCTTTGGTTTATAACTTACACTCGTTGCTATCATATCCCTAATT
>JBDRXT010000066.1:0-6786 GCA_039803045.1 Caldifarciminota bacterium | reverse complement strand
GACCCACTTCTAAAAAAACATCATTTTCTGATATTTCTAAAGCTTGTATAATCTTTTGAATATAAAATTTATCTTTTAAAAACACTTGACTAAATCTCATTATGCTTTAAAATTTTAAAACTTAATTTGCCCCCGTAGCTCAATTGGATAGAGCATCGGATTTCTAATCCGAGGGTTGTGGGTTCGAGTCCCGCCGGGGGCGTTGGGGCGTTAGCTCAGTTGGTAGAGCAGCGGATTCTTAATCCGCGGGTCGCAGGTTCAAGTCCTGCACGCCCCATATTGACGGGGTGTAGCGCAGTGGTAGCGCGCTTGGCTTGGGACCAAGAGGTCCCGGGTTCAAGTCCCGGCACCCCGATTTAGGAGGGTGTAGCTCAGTTGGTTAGAGCGGCGGACTGTGGCTCCGCAGGTCGCGGGTTCAAATCCCGTCGCCCTCCTTCTTGAATTCAATAATTTTCCTATATTTTCTTATACTACCTTTTTCTATTTCTTTATCTTACTTTCTATCTTACTTTTTTTTTATACTAAATAGGAAATTTTCAATTCCAAAAGATTTTTTCTTAATAGTTATTCTCTATCTCGTAAGGGCTATATCACTTATTCTAAATAGCTTATCCATAATGCCAATTAAAGAAATTTTTGACAAGTTTACTTACGTTATATTTTCAAATATAAAACTTGAAAAATCACTCATTAACAAAGTGTTAATTAGCATATCTATTTCAAATTTCATTATACTTTTTTTAGGAATATCTGATTTCTTTTTTCCATTATTTTGGAAAAAGTATTATTACGTATATACGAATAGCTACAACTTGAATTTAAAATCAAGAGAAACAATTGCAATAAGAAATGCGAATAATTATGCAATTGAGCTTAAGATAAATAGTGATAATTATTTAATTCCACCTAACTACTTAATTTTTATAAAATTGAAAAATGGTGAATATAACATAAGCTCAGATAATAAATTCTATTTACATTCAAGAGGAAAAATTTCTAATGAATTTATTTATTTTAAGAGTTTTTGGGATGAAACAAATCACTTTATAGGAACTTTTGGACATAAACTTGTTGCTTCAGGTGTGTTTTCAATGTTTACAGTTCTTTTCTTTTGCGCATTTCTCTACTTTCAAAGAATTTACATAATCTCATTTCTTACGAGTTTTATAAGCCTTATATTAACATTTTCAAAATCTTACATTCCTATAACTATTTTCATACTTATCCTAATTTTCATTTCAAAATATAGGAACTTAAAAATCTTTATAATTACAATCATTACATTCGCTCTATTATCAATTTTGCTCTTAAAGTTTAATTCTAAATTTTCAAAATCTTTTGATTTAAGAATAAAATTCTATGAGGCTGGTATTGAAACTTTTTCAAAAAGTCCAATATATGGTGTTGGTTATTCACATATTTCAGATTATCTTGAGGACTATGTAAAAAAAGGAAATATTGATAATTATGCTCATACACATAATATTTATATTGATAATTTGGCTGAAACGGGAATTTTGGGTTTTTTTATATTTTTAATTATGCTAATTTATTTTGCTTTCAAGTATTTAAAGAGGGGTTATGAGAAAAATAAATTTATTTCAATTTCTGTAGGATGGATTATTATTTTGATTATGATTTCTGGTTTTTTTGAAAAAAACTTAGATAGAGCTTTGATAGATTTGATTCTATTTTCACTAATGGGATTAGCAAATAGTGAAAAATAGTATTTATATTAGCTTTAAAATTTTCGTATGAATGCAAAATTTCATATTGAATTAACTGAAAAATATGGAGCACATAATTATAAACCTCTTGAGGTAGTTTTAACAAAAGGAGAAGGTGTTTGGGTTTGGGATGTTGAAGGGAATAAATATATTGATATGTTATCTTCATATTCTGCACTAAATCAGGGACATAGACATCCAAAAATTATAAAAGCAATTATAGATCAAATTGATAAAATTACATTAACATCAAGAGCTTTTTATAACGATAAGTTATCGCTTTTTTTAAAGAAATTAAATGAAGTAACAGGTTATGATAAAGCTCTTCCTATGAATAGTGGTGCAGAAGCGGTTGAAACTGCTATTAAAATATCAAGAAAGTGGGCATATACAAAAAAGGGAATACCATTAAATGATGGTGAGATAATTGTTGCATTAAATAATTTTCATGGAAGGACAATAACTATAATAAGTTTCTCATCAGAACCACAATATAGATATGCTTTTGGTCCTTTTACTCCAGGATTTGTTTTTGTTCCTTTTGGGGATGCTCAAGCAATTGAAAGAGCAATAAATTATAGAACTATAGGGGTTTTGTTAGAGCCTATTCAGGGTGAAGGTGGAATAATAGTTCCACCAAATGGTTATTTAAAGAAGGTTAGAGAAATAACAAAAGAAAGGGGAGTTCTTTTAATACTTGACGAAATTCAAACAGGACTTGGAAGAACAGGAAAATTATTTGCTTATCAACATGAGCTTAGTGAAGATGAAAGACCTGATATTTTGATACTTGGAAAAGCTCTTGGAGGTGGAGTATATCCAGTTTCAGTAGTTCTTGCTAATGATGAGATTATGGAAGTCATAAAGCCAGGAGATCATGGCTCAACTTTTGGTGGAAATCCATTAGCGTCAGCAATAGGAATAGCTTCGCTTGAAGTTATAATTGAAGAAAATTTATCTGAAAATGCAAGAATTATGGGTGAATATTTTATAAGGAATTTGAAAGAAATAAAAAGCAAATATATTAAAGAAGTGAGAGGTAAAGGGCTTTTAATAGGTGTTGAGCTTGATAGACCAGCAAGAGAGTTTTGCGAAAAACTTATGAATTTAGGAGTACTTTCAAAAGAAACTCATGAATATGTAATTAGATTTGCCCCTCCTTTGATAATTAAAAAAGATGAAATTGATTGGGCATTAGAAAGGATAGAAAAAGCTCTAAAGTAATTTCCATTCCTCCATAATTTCTTTTGTGATTTTATCAAAGTCAATTTTTTTCTCTTTTATTAATAATTCTTTTCTCTTAGTACTTTCCAAAAATTCACTAACTGATGTTGTTCTTACGTTATATCTCTTTGCAAAATCTCTTATACTCTTATCGTCTGAAACAACTACGATATCAGATTTTTTCTCATAATTTTTTATAAATCGCTTTATATAATCATCAGCTTTCTCATTTTTTGTAAATATTATATTTGGAATATTGGAACTTATATAACCTTCCTTACCATCAAATACAATAATAAATCTCCTCTTATAGCTTCTAATAAAGTTTATAAGGTGATTTCTTGCACTTTCTAAACCAAATTTTTCTATCCACTTTTTGAACGTAGTTGAATATAAAACATTGTAACCATCTATTACGTATAACACGTTAATTTATAATTTTAAGGCTTATTTTGTAAAATTTTAAAGAAGTTTAAAATTTACTTGTGTTCGAGATTGGATTTTGTTGGATTTACATAACTGAGAATGATACGTTTGTACAAAAGATAATTGACACTACCAGAATAGGAAATTATTTAGTATATGTACTTGATAATGGAACAAAGTTCACTTATGTTGCAGATAGCATTATTTTGTTCGTTAATAATGGAAAAACATATCTTTACAAACCAAATAAAAAAGCTTGGTCAGACACAATTTTCGATAGGATTTTCGACTATAAAGCTGATTTTAAGGATGGCAAAATTATTGTTGAACAGAAAGTTCTAAAAAAGAATAGATTAATTAGTTATCAAATTTTGGAATTTAATTTAAAGCTCTTAAACACAAGAAGAATTTTAAAATATCCAGAAAAAAGGGAATGGAAACTTATAGGCTATAAACAACCAACAATTGAAAAGATGTTAGATTTTTTAGAGAATAATATTACACCATTTGGAACATTTAAAGCATATGAAAAGTTCAAATATAGAGCAATAGAAGAATATATATCAACAATATACAGTGCATTTTTAATCGAAATCTTTTACAATTGGCCTTATATTTCTAATGTTAAAGATATGCTTGAAGATATATCTTTAAATGCGATCTTAAAATATAGGAAGGAAAACTATATTTGGACTTATTGGGTAGATAGAGAAATAGCACCTGATTTTGATGATATAAGTCTTCATTCAATAGCCTTGAATATAAAGGGTTATAATACAGATGAAAACAAAAAGTTGTTTAGATATTACTTTAAAAATGAATGTTATTTAACATGGATTGGTGATTCGCTAATTCCAATAAAGTGGCTTGGAAGTATTATAGATAATAGGGAATGTGATTGCATTGTTAATTTGAACATTTTTAGATATCTAAAAGATAAAAATTTATGCCCTTACTTAAGGAAATGCTTTATGAAATTCAATAAAATGAAAGATAAATGGTATTTAGATCCTGGCTTTTGGTTTTTGTATCTCTATTCAAAGGCATATGTTAACCAAGATATTTGCGATGGAATTGATATTAAAAAAGAGGTTTTGAAATTTTTGGGAAAATACAAAAATTTATCATTTAGGCAAAAGTTATTATTGAGCGCGTCTGCTAATGTCTTAAACATTAAAAGTGTTCATCTAGATAAATTAAGAATTGAACTTAGAGATAGTATATTAGAAGATGGGGGAATGCCTCCAATGTTCTATACACCTGATAATTTTAATAGAATACTTCCTACACTAATTTACATAGATGCAATTCGCTTTTAGAACTGGATCAATTTTTATGTTAGTTTTTCTTATAATAATTTACTTTTTGAAAAGTGAAATTTCTTTAATAAATTTGCTAATTCATAAGATGTTAATAATTTTTATTGTGGGGAGTTCTCTTTCAATATCTGGTCTTGTTTTGCAAAATATTCTAAAAAATCCACTTGTTGAACCTTATATATTGGGTATTTCTTCAGCTTCAGCTCTTGGTTTTGTAATTTCAATCATATTAAATCTAAACATATTTTTAACAAATGCTTTGATGATATTTTTCATTATAGTTTGCTACGTTTTGATTATATCAAATTACAATGTTAGTCTAAAATTTATACTTGTTGGACTTTCTATAAATTTAGCTTGCTCAAGCCTAATAAACTTTCTTATGGCAATTTCAAAGCAAGATATATTCAAAACAATATTTATTCTTTGGGGAAATTTAGATAGAATATTAACAAATGAAGAGGTGATTTTTTTATATATTTCCTCTTTTATTGTAATATTGAGCTTAATTTGGGTATTCCAAAATAGGAAGAAGTTAATATTATTGTCCTTATCAGATGAAGAAAGTTTGAGTTTTGGTTTAGAAGTTAGAAAATATAGAGGAATTTTTATTACAATATCTTTTCTTTTAACATCTATAAGTGTGTACTTTGCAGGTATTGTTGGATTTATTGGACTTATTGTGCCTCATATATCAAAAATTTTAAACAAAGATAGTTATAACTTAGTAATTTTGGATTGTTTGACTATATCTTTTGTTCTTCTTATGTCTGCTCAAATATTCTTAAAATTCCTAAACTTATCGTTGCCAGTTGGAATAATTACTTCACTATTAGGTGTTCCATTTTTTATTGTTTTGCTTACGAGGTATTTAAAATGAATTATGTTTATCTTTCACTTGGAACAAACTTGTTTGATAGATTTAAAAATCTAAAATTAGCTATTAGTAAGTTAAATGAATTATCGACCATTTTAGAAAAATCACGTATATACGAAACTGAACCATTTGGCTATGAATTTCAAAATACATTCTTAAATATTTGCTTGTTAGTAATGACGAATTTAAAACCTATAGAATTATTAAATGAAACTAAAAGAATTGAAAACTTAATGGGAAGAAAAAAACTTTTCGAAAATTCACCAAGGGTAATTGATATTGACATTTTGATATTTAATGATTTTCAAATAGAAGCAGAAAATCTCATAATTCCTCATAAATCTTTATATTTTAGAAAATTCTTTGTATTGCCCTTAATAGAAATATTTTCAAAGGGTTATAGAAGCTTTAACTTTGATATATCAAAAATTAATTTTAGAGATGGATGGATCACTTATGTTACTAAATCTCTATAAAAATCTGCCCATCTATATTTAAGTGATAATCTATTAAATGGATAATTTTTGAATAATTTTTCGTTTTTGGATTTTAGGTATTCATCAATATCAGTCCAGATATTAGCATTCAAATAAATTTCCTGACCTTTTTTGAATCCTTCTCTTTCAAGTTCATATAAATTACATGACTTTGTGATTGGCTTTTCGAGTGCTAAATAATACAACATTAATAATTCTCCCATCAAATTTTATAATTGGTTTCTTTCTCAAAACTTTAAAAATTTTTCTAAAACTCTTTAATTACGTGAATTTATTTTCATATTTATGTTAAAACTTTTAGCTAGATTTTTGACCTTACTTTTGGTTTCAAATTTGTATGCACAAGTAAGAAGTTTAGACGAAAAATCAATGTTTCTAAAAGATATACAAGATAATGCTTATAAACTACTAAAGAGTGCAGGTCATGATTATCTTATACAAGCTGGTCCTATTACGTTTATATTACGTTTACGATGCTCTATGTTTTGGAACAATAGTTGGATGTTTTCAAGAGAGTTTAGGCAATTTTATGTTCAAGAGAATAAATACTGAATATCTCGCATGTCCTTATGGATTAGTTGCATATGATCTAAATAACGATAATAGAATGGACTTTGTATATTTAGATGCTGGAGCTGGTGAGGTTATGAAATTAATAAATCTTGGCTCTAAGAATTTCTCAGACCAGTATGTAGTTGTTAGTAGTATAAGCGATA
>JBDRXT010000065.1:0-6797 GCA_039803045.1 Caldifarciminota bacterium | reverse complement strand
TAACAAGCTATATACCGCAAGGTGCTCCAAATAATAATTGGTATATTTATAATATACTTCCATCTGCAAAATTTGCTATAAAGTATGAGTTTATAGATGAAGCAAGGATTTTTTATTCATTTATTAGAAACAATATAGACTTGCAACCAGATTTATTATTAGCTTCTGACTCTTTAATTTGGATTGATTCACTTGGGCTTTGGGATAAAATATATTGGCATCAGAATAATATTAGTTCTACAAAAAGGGCAAAAATTATAAATTATTTAAATTCTGGAACATGTCAAAATAAAAAATCTTTTGTTCTATTTGGGAATGATGTTGGATATAACCATGATAGAAGTGGTGCATTAAATAGAGATACAATATTTACAAGAAATTACTTCCATTTTATATATATAAGTGATGACTGGACAGGCTCGCAAGATCTTTCTGATACAATTCTTGGAATTCCAAATAAACCTATTTTTGGAGATATGACTTATCAAATTTATACAAATGATCCATATCCAGATGATATAAGACCTTATCCAAGGAATACTGATGAAAATACATCTGTTTCAATCTTATATGTAAAGAATGGTGACTCCACAATTGCTAATCCAAACTATCCTTCATTTGCAAGCGTATTTTATAATGGTTTAGGCTATTATACAATATTTGGATCATTTTCTATAAATTATGTTGCAACATATGATTTAGATGGTCAAAGCAGAGTAGATACACTATTTAGAAGAATACATAACTTTCAACCTGTTTCTACATGCTTAGATATAGTTCAATCTTATGATAATTCTTATAATTTACCCGTAGATGGAAATTCACCTGATATACTAAAAGCTATTGTAAGAGTTAATGATAATTCTATTAGTAGTCAAAATGATTTGAAAGTTTATGGTTATTATAGACCTTATGGACAAGGTCAATTTAATAAAGTTAGTGCAATTTTCGATAGTTCAAATGTTAATGGTTATTTCTTTCACATAGATATTCCTGTAAATGAACCAAATGTTTATACAAAAGATTCATTTGAAGTTTACTTTACAGCTCATAAGCTAAATTATGAAGTTTATGGACCAGCTAATATCTCTAATACTTCAAAAATTATTTATGAATATGATGTTTTAAACTCTCCTGCGAACTTTACTGTAACTTATAGAGATTTAGATAGTGCTAAATTAAGTTGGGATCCTGTTCAACTTCTAAAGAAAGAAAAGAATCAAATACTTGCATTTCAATCTTACGTTCTTGAATATTCAGAAGATAATAATAACTGGACTGTAATAGCTAACATAAACGACAAGAATATAACAACTTATACTCATAATTTCCCTGTTCAAGCAGATAGTGAATATATTAAATATTACAGAATTAAAGCAGTTTATACATCTGGTGAATCTCCTTATACCAATACATTTACAATTTATGATATTAGAGCTCCAAGAAAAATATATTCCGATACTTCTAACTTTAGTATTTCTGGAAACACTTTAAATACAAATGTAAAAGCTGTATTTAAAGACTTCTCACCCCTCAAATACGATACGATTTATTATAGAACATTAAGTAATCCTTGGGCTTCAAAAACCAGAGATAATCAAATTGCAGATACACTCATTTATAATATAACAGTTAGTAACTTACAGAGTGGCGATACCTTCTATTTCTACTTTGTAGTTGCTGATACATTTAATAACACAACAATAACTGATACTACTAAAATTCCAATTAGCGTTACATTGTTAGCAGATATTCCAAAGAAGTTTGATATAACTTATAAAAATGGATTAATAACATTTGCTCTTCCAAAGCAAGCTCAAGTTAATCTTGAAGTGTATAGTGTTTCTGGTAGATCAGTTATAAATATAAAATCTGATTACAATGCTGGATATGTAAAGTTTGACTTAAATAAGCTTCCAAAAGGTGTTTATATAATTAGAGCAAGTGTTGATAAATTAAGTAAACAATTCAAGGCAATTATTATCCAATAAACTTAAGCCCCCTTCGGGGGCTTTAAAATTTCAAAATGATGAAAGCTTATGTTTTTATAAGATTAAATTCATTTTATAGAGAGGATATGAAGAGAGCTATTGAGCAAATAAGGATTATAAATGGTATTGAAACAGCTGATGGTGTATTTGGAAATATTGACATTATAGCAATTGCAAAATTTCAGACATTTGAGGAGATAAAAAGAATTCTTGAAGAAATATATGCAACGGGAATGGTAAGAGATACTGATACAAGAATTGTTTATCCTTTATGATATATTTTTTGTTTTCTACATTTAGTATAATTGCATTAGATACAATAACTAAAGAAATTGGAATAGGAACAGCTTCAAAAGTTTTAGCAGTGGGTTACTTAGTTCCTTATATTGAAGCTGAATATGGATTAATTGCAACTCAAGGTTATGTAATACATGGAGAGAGTATTTTCGAATAGTTCAAGTAAGCCACTTGCTGAAAGATTAATATTAGCACTTGAGGAAGGAGATAAACAATCTGCAAGCATTATAGTAAAACTAAGAAATGAAGGTTATGATGTTATAGATTATAGACTTGTAGATATTAGGGTTGATAATAGTAAAAATCCAATAAGGCTTTATGATATTTCATCAGAGATTTACAATAATGTTGCTTGGGAACGAAGTGGAGAAACTATTAAATGAGTAGTGAGGAAGTTTTAGAAATATATGAAAAACTTGGAGCTATTAAAAGAGGACATTTTATATTATCATCTAAACTACATTCAGATACGTATTTTCAAAGTGCATTAGTTTTACAATATCCAAATTATGCACAATTATTATGTAAGGAAATTGCTAATTATTTTAAAAATTATAAAGTTGATGTTGTAATTGGACCCGCTATTGGAGCAATTATTGTAGCTTACGAAACTGCAAGATTTTTAAATTGTAGAGCAATTTTTACAGAAAGGGAAAATGGTATTATGAAGTTAAGAAGGGGGTTTTATATAAACGAAGGAGAAAATGTTCTTATAGTTGAAGATGTTATAACAACAGGACTTTCCACGAGGGAAGTAATAAATGTTGTTAAAAATTACAATGGAAATATTATTGGTATTGGATGTCTTATAGACAGAAGTGATAATTTAAGTTTTGATGTACCTTTTTTTTATTTATTGAAAGTTAAAGTAAGAACATATGAACCAGATAATTGTGAACTTTGTAAAAGAAATATTCCAATTGAAAAACCAGGAAGCAGAAAATGAATAAAATTTTAAAATTCTTAAATAATCCTCCAAAATCCAAAGTTCTTGTAATTGGTGATATTATGCTTGATAAGTACTATTTTGGAGATGTTGAAAGAATATCACCAGAAGCTCCTGTTCCTGTTGTTCTTGTAAAAAGAATAGAAAGTAGAATTGGTGGAGCAGGTAATACTGCACTTAACTTAAAAAATCTTGGAATTGAAGTGGATATATTGGGACTTATTGGAAATGATGAAAATGGTGAAGAGCTTTTAAAATTACTAAAGATTAATAATTTCAATTTAAATTATATCGTAAGATTGGAAAACACTACAACAACGAAAATAAGAGTTATCTCGAGAAATCAACATCTTTTAAGAATCGATTTTGAAGAAACAGAAAACTTAAATAAAAAAACTGAAAGCTCAATTTTGGATATAATTAGGGATAAAATACGAGATTATGATTTAGTGATTATCTCAGATTATAATAAGGGCTTAATAACTGAAGAAATATCTCAATTTATTATAAGCAAAGCAAATTTTACAATTGTTGATCCAAAAGGAAAAAATTGGAACAAGTATAAAAATGCACATATTATAACACCTAATGTAAAAGAACTTTCAGAGGGATTAAACTTAACTCTGGAAAATGAAAATGAAATATTAGAAAATGCCGGAAAGTTAGCAATTGAAAAATTTAAATTTAAGTCTATTCTAATTACTCGCTCTGAGAAAGGTTTAAGTTATATAGATAATAAAATTTCATTGCATATTCCAACTGAACAAAGTGAAGTTTATGATGTTTCTGGAGCTGGAGATACAGTTATTGCTGCTTTTAGTTTTGGAATATTATGTAGATTAAATATAGAAGAAATATTAAGATTTGCTAACTTATGCGCATCTATCGTTATAAGACACTTAGGAACTTATGCTATAAAGAGAGAAGATATTTTTAGATTTTTACAATCTTCGCAAAGTTATATGATTTAATCTTTAAGATACCTCTCTTTTTCATTTCAAAGATTTTCTTACCTTCTATATTACCCTGATAAATTAACTCCCTTGTCCCATTCTTGTTATAAAATTCTATAACAACAGGTATTCTCTTGTTCGATTCAATAAGGATAATATTTTTATTCCTATGAACTTTCAAATTTAACATTTCATCAAAAGAAAGTGCATGATATATAGTATCAACTCTTGCATATATTGAATCTCCAGAACTAAGACCGTTTCCATTTGCTACATTTCCTACAAGATAGAAAAAAACTTTTCCAGTATAATTGCTTGGGGTGTTCCATCTTGCTTGAAATACAAAACTATCATTAGCGAAAGGGGCATTTAGGTGTTTGATATATCCATTTGGGCTTACGGTTGTATTAGAGTTTAAGGCTTGAAATGTTCCAATAACGTTGTTTTGTGTATCCTTTATAACCAATTCAAATCCAAATCTTTTATAACCAGAACCTTTTACTACAATATTTAAGTCATAAGAACTTGAAGGTAAGTAAAATGAAGGTAAGTTTGAAATATAAACTGAACCATTACTAGGATTAATAGGAGCTCCAGTATGACAAACTGTGCAGTACTGGTAATCTGGTGGATCACCGGCATATCCATCAGGTGGTTGATTCGAATAGAGAAAAATATAGAAAATGTTCATATGATAATTTTAAAGCTTTATTTATTTAACTATCCCTTATAAAAAATTCAGATATTACAACAGCACCCATAAAAAGAAATGTAAAAATTAATGCAAATGAACTAATATATTTTAAATATACGAAAAAGTTTGGACCAAATGTCAAAAGCCAAGGATTTAGAACAAGCATAAATACTGAAAAAAAACAGAGAATTATAATTAGGTTTTTAAAAAATTTATTTAGTTTAGTAAAGGCAAAGAAGATAGATAAAATTAAAGCTATTGTAGGCGATATAAATGCATGAAAATGAGCAGTTTCAGAAAGTTCAAGGGGTGTTTTTTGGAATTTAAGAAGTGTTTCATTTCCTTTGTAATAATCTAGAATACCTTGTGGATTAAAAGCATTGTTTAATTTAAAATGTAAAATTAAATGAGCAAACAAAAATCCCAATATAATAAACACATAAAAGCAAATAAAAGCAATTTTTATAGAAATTGGAAGCTCATTTAATTTTATCTTTGACATAATTTTCATACAAAAATAGCGTCCTTTTAATAGCATATGTTATAGAATTTACAGAAATTGTAGCACCTGCTATATTTCTTATCTCCTTATTTACTCTCAAACTATCATTTATGTTTTTGTTGTGAAATTGAGAAAGAAAAGCTTTGTTTCTTATTTCTTCACCATATGGTTCTCTATAAGCTAATATCTCTACAAATTCAATTTTTCCGTTTTCTTTATTTAATACTACCATAAATGTAATAGGAAGATGCTTACCAATTACGTTATCAATCAAAACAACTTTATCGCACCCAAAATGAAAATTCAACTCATCACTTAAAGGTAATGGTAATTTTTTTGTTTTTAATACACTTTTTATATCGTTACTTAAAATCAAATTAAATACTTTAACACTCTCACAATTTCCAAAAGCTAACTTTAAAGCTTGTTCATTAGTTAAATAAATTTTAGAAATAATAAGAAGGATCATAGTTCCTCCTTAGAAAATTATTGAAAGTATCATTCTTGATTCTAATTTTTCGTGTTCATCAAGGATATTTGTAATTTGAGGGGTGATTGTAAAAGTAATCCAAAACTTTGAAGTTGAATAATGAAATACTGGACCTAAGAATAATGCTTTAAATGGTTGATCTAACCATTTGCTATGACTCCAAGCTTCTAAACCAATTGCAAAATTTCCAAATTTATAAGCGATTCCAAATGGTATAATTAGTTTTGATTCACTTTCAATATTAAAATTACCACTATTCTGAATTACATTTTCTAACTCTTGTTCAAAGACTACGTTAAGTGTGGTTAAAACTCTTTCATTTAAAAAATACTTACTAAATAATAACTTCTCTTCAAATTCATATTTATTCATTCTATACTTTATTTCTCCATATATACCAAAACCAAGCTTTTGTCTTGGACTTGAAAATCTATGAACAATTGCAAGATCAATACCATCGAATTTAGTATATTGTTCTGTTATAGGTTTGTTTAAAACATCATCGTAATAGTAATAATATAATGAGCTATAGTTTAGATATAGTGCGATGTGAGTTTTAGGATTTATAGCATATTCAAATTCAGTTCTCATCTTCCAAAGATTATATATTCCATTTTCCTTACCTGATTTCAACGTGATCCATTGTTCAACTTCAAAGAGACCAACCGGAAGATAATCAGTATCATAAGAATAAGTAAATAGACGCTCATGAGCATTTAATTTTGAAATTGAAATAAAGATTAGCAAAGAAATTGCTCTTTTCATCTTCCTTCCTCCTTTTTAATTTCTGACTTATAAGGTCGGAAATTTTATAGTTAATGTTATTGCAAATAATTTTCAATTTTTCCTTTAAAATTTTGGGAATGTTTAGAAATTCTCTAATTTTTTTATTTCTGATTTCTTGCACAACAGTAAAGAATAGTA
>JBDRXT010000064.1:0-6861 GCA_039803045.1 Caldifarciminota bacterium | reverse complement strand
TATTCTTTTAGCTTTTGAAATTTTTTTTCTCCAATTCCTTTAACTTTCTTTAATTCATCAATGCTTTTATATGGTCTGTTTTCGATAATACGCTTTGCTAAAACTGGACCAACTCCAGGAATTTGAACTAATTCTTCATACTTCGCATTGTTGAGACTAATTTTTTTACTTTGGTTTTCTGGGTTTAGAACAAACTTTCCCATAATTGAAAATTTTAAGGCTCAAAATATTCTTTTAGCTTTTGAAATTTTTTTTCTCCAATTCCTTTAACTTTCTTTAATTCATCAATGCTTTTATATGGTCTGTTTTCGATAATACGCTTTGCTAAAACTGGACCAACTCCAGGAATTTGAATTAATTCTTCATACTTCGCATTGTTGAGACTAATTTTTTTACTTTGGTTTTCTGGGTTTAGAACAATTTCTTTATGGGGTTTTTTCAAAATTTCATACTTTGGTGGATTTATAACTTTATAGTACCAAAGTCCAATTTCTCCAACAAGTAAAAGAAAGAATAATAAAGAGATTGCTAATACTTCCCTTTTGTTTAAGTCAAACAATAAAAAATTTTAAGGCCTAAAATTGACTATCTTATTACTATACTCAACATTCTTTTTGGAACGAATATAATTTTTGTTATTTCCTTTCCTTTAATGTACTTTTCATAAATTTCTGAATTTTTCAAAATTTCAATTGCAATCTCTTCATTCGCTTCTATTGGGATTTTTACTGTTCCTCTAAGCTTTCCGTTTATTTGAACTGGGATTTCTATTTCTTCTTTAATTAAATATTTTTCATCATATTCTGGAAAACTATTTTCAAAAACACTGTTTTCATAACCTAACTTATGATAAATTTCTTCTGCTACGTGCGGAGCAAAGGGAGCAAGTAAAATTGAGTAAATTCTTAGTACTTCTTTGTATTCAATCGTATTCTTATATTTGTAATCTTCCAAAAAGTTTAAAAACTCCATAAGTTTGGCAATTACAGTATTAAATTTAAACTTTGATATTTCTTCTCTTATTTCCTTAATTTTCTTGTGAAGAAAGCTTAAAAGTTCTTTATCTTCAAAAGATGTATTGAATTCATCCAAGTTTTGATATAAGTTCAAAACTCTTGTTAAAAATCTTTTAGCTCCACTTACAATTGCATCTGTCCATTCAAAATTTTGTTCTGGAGGTGCTGCAAATAATATAGCTATTCTAGCAACATCTGAACCGTTTTCTTGCAAAAATTTAGATAATGGTACAATGTTCCCTCTCGATTTTGACATCATTTCAATTTTCTCTTCAAGTTCAATATTATTTTCTTTATGATAAAATCTTCCTTCTTTTTCGATAACTAGATCTTCACTAACTGTTTTATAATTTACTGGATCCCAATAAAACTTCTTAAGAACAAGACCTTGAGTAAATAGTTCATTAAAAGGCTCATCGTAGTTAACAATTCCTTCATCATAAAGAACTTTATATATAAATCTTGCATAAATTAAGTGCTTTACTGCATGTTCAACACCTCCAATGTATAAATCAACTGGCATATAAGTTTTCTCAAGAGATTTATTTATAATTTCTCTATTATTCTTTGGATCAATAAATCTTAAATAGTACCAAGATGAATCAACAAATGTATCCATAGTATCAGTCTCTCTTTTTGCTTTTGATTTGCATTTTGGGCAAATTGTGTTTACGAAATTTGGATCATTTTCAAGTGGTGAATAACCACCTATGGGTTTCCAACTTTCAAGTTTTGGTGGTAATAGGACAGGAAGCTCTTCTTCGGGAACTTCAACAATTCCACAATTTTCACAATATATTATAGGAATAGGACATCCCCAATATCTTTGCCTTGATATTAACCAATCTCTAATCTTGTAAATAACTTGCCTTTTTCCTAAATCTAGACTTTCTAATTTCTTTGATATTTCTAAAATTGCTGTTTTTGAATCTAAATTATTAAATTCTCCACTATTTATCAAAATTCCATAATCCTCAAAAGCTTTTTCCTTTAATATTTCTCCTAAGTTTCCTTCTAAGGGTTTTATGACAGGTATAATTTCTAAATCAAATTCTCTTGCAAATTCGTAATCTCTTTGATCATGAGCAGGAACTCCCATTACAATTCCTGTTCCATAATTATATAAAACATAATCTGCTATAAAAATTGGTATTTTCTTATTAGTAAGCGGATGAATAGCATATTCAAAAGTAAATACTCCTGTTTTTTTTCTTTGTGTTTTTCTCTCAATGTCGGTTTTGCTCAAAGATAATTTAACATATTTTTCAATTTCTTCTTTATTAGGAGAATATTTTAGAATTTCTTTTATGATAGGATGTTCTGGAGCAATTGATATAAAACTTACTCCAAAAATTGTATCTACTCTTGTTGTAAATACATCCAAAAATCCATCTCTATATTTAAATTTAACAATTGTTCCTTCACTTCTTCCAATCCAATTTTCTTGTTGCTTTATTACATTTTCTGGCCATTTACCTCTTAATTTTTCTAAATCATCCAATAATCTTTGAGCATATGCAGTAATTTTAAAAAACCATTGCTCAAATTCCTTCCTTACAACTTCTCTTTTACATCTTTCACATTTTCCATCTATTACTTGCTCATTAGCTAATACAGTTTTACAATTTTCGCAATAATATACAAATTCTCTTTTTTTATAAGCTAAATTTTTTCTATACAATAATAAAAATAACCATTGCGTCCATTTGTAGTAATCTGGATCACATGTTGATATTTCTCTATCCCAATCATAGCTAATACCAGCTTTTTTTAGTGTTTCTCTAAATGTTTCTATATTCTTATAGGTCCAATCCCTTGGATGAATATTATAATTTATAGCAGCATTTTCTGCTGGAAGACCAAATGCATCCCAACCCATTGGGTGTAATACATCATAATTCTCCATAAATTTAATTCTTGCAACAACATCACCAATTGCATAATTTTTTAAATGTCCCATATGTAAATCACCAGATGGATATGGAAACATTTCAAGAACGTAAAATTTTTTCTTGTTCCCTTTTACTTTAAATAAATTCTTTTCCCGCCAAAAAGATTGCCATTTTTTTTCTATTTCTGAAAAATTCATGAAGTTTTAAATTTTAAAGTTTAAAATTTTCTTTTGCTTAAAAATATTTTTTATGTTTTCTCATCAAATCTCATATCTCACTTAATAAATCTTATTAGTGGAGTGATTGTAATAAAAATGGTTTCAACAAAGGATTTTGGAAGCTATTCGGTTGCCACGAGTTTCATGAATTTGTTTATAGTAATTTTGGGAGGCTTTTTAACAAGTGCTCTTAGAAGGTTTACTGCTTTTTATAGAGGGAATAACAATTTTGAGAGTATTAGTGGAATTTTAAGATTATCAATGATTTATTCGTTTGTTTTAAGCATTTTACTAACCTTTCCTTTTTTGTTCTTATCTGATAAATTAAGTATATTCTTTTTGAATTCTATTGACTATTCAAAATTCTTATTTTTTTATTCTTTTTCAATCCCTTTTACGATTTTTAGTACTTATTTAACGGCTTATCTTTCAGGTTTTGAGAAATTCAGAGAAGTTTCAATTTCCACAAACATTCTTCCAAATATTTTTAGACTATTGTTTTTATTAGTATGGTGGATATTTTTACCTTTTAGGGAAATTGGCATTACTTTGTCATTAGTTATTAAGGCGATAATAAGTTTCTTTTTAAATTATTACTATTCACGCGAGTTGCTTAACATAGCAAAATATAGTCCTAATTATGAAATTAAAAAGTGGTTTAAATTTTCAATTCCAAGTTTCTTAAGATATGGTGTATCTTATTTGACAGATAATATTGGTATTATAATTCTTGGAAGTTTAAAAGATAGTTTATCTGCAGGTGTTTTTAGAGGTGCAAATTTTATTATTTCAATTTTGTGGAATTTGAATGTTGCATTTAGTTCAGTATTAATTCCGAGAATTTCATATCTTATCTCCCAGAACAACGAAGATTTAGCATTAAAAACTCTAAAAAGATTTTACATTCTAAACTCACTATTAGTAATAATATCAACTATTGTTTTTATTCTTTTTGGTAAAAACATTTTATTAATGCTTGGGAGTGACTATACTTTAGGATATAATGTTCTTATAATACTTTCTTTTCAAGTTCTTATTGGAACAATAAGTTCTCCTTATGAGGTTTATATGGAAGCAAAAGGGAGAACAGATTTAAGCCTTATAAATTACACAATTTACTCATTATCTACAATTTTGTTTTTGTATATTTTCTCAAAATTTTATTCAAAGGAAGGAACAGCTTTTGCTTATTTACTTGGAATATTAGTTCTCTCAATTCTTAGAGTATTGATGTTTAAACTAATTTCAAAAAAGGGAATATACTTTTCTAAACTTTAAAATTTGACATATGTCAAATATTCCAAGAGGAACTCGTGATTTTTTACCTTTTGAACAAATTCAAAGAGAAATTTTAATTGAAAAAATAAAGAAAGTTTTTAGGAAATGGGGATTTGATCCAATTGAAACACCAACATTTGAATATTATAATACGTTATCTAACAAGTATGGAGAAGAGGGAGAAAAGTTAATATATAAGTTTACTGATTTAAAAGGAAGAGAACTTGGATTGAAATATGATTTAACAGTTCCTTTAGCAAGATTTTTTGCAGACCATCAAAACGAAATTGTAAAACCTTTCAAGAGATATCAAATTCAACCTGTTTTTAGGGCTGAAAGGCCTCAAAAAGGAAGATATAGGGAATTTTATCAATGTGATATTGATATTTTGGGTTCTAAAAATCCACTATCAGATGCCATAATCATTTTAACGATAAATAGTGCTCTTAAAGAGATTGGACTAAATGATTTTTTCTTTAAAATAAATCATAGAAATTTATTTTATTCTATATCAAGGGTTTTTAATGTTGAGGGAAAAGAAATAGAATTAGCAAGGAGTATTGATAAATTAGAAAAGATAGGTGTTGATGGTGTTAGAAATGAGTTAATAAATAAAGGTTTTGAAGAGGAAAAAGCTGATAAAATTTTAAAATTTATATTTAGTATAAATACTTTAGATGAGTTAATGAGAAATTTAAATGATGAACATTCGCAAAAAGCTTATTTTGAACTTTTTGAAATATTTAAATATCTTGATGAATTTAATGTAAATTTCAAATTTGACATTTCTTTAGCGCGTGGCTTAGATTATTATACAGGAATGATATTTGAAACAGAATTAAAGAATGTAAAAATTGGTTCTATTGCAAGTGGTGGAAGATATGATAATTTAGTTGAAATTTTTGCAAAATATCCTGTTCCAGCTGTTGGAGGTAGTATTGGGATAGATAGACTTTTAGTTGCTCTATCAGAATTAGAATTATTAAATTTGCAAAAGACATATAGTGAAGTTTTAATAGCTTTTGCCCAATATAATGAAGAAATTATAAACTATAGCTTTAAGGTTTTAAAAGTTGTCCAAAGTTTTGGATATAATGTAGATCTTTATTGTGGAAATAAGGATTTGAGAGGGCAAATTGGATATGCGAAAGATAAGGGAATAGACATTGTTATAATTATTGGTAGTAAAGAGGTAGAAAACGAAACTGTACAAATTAAATTTTTAAGTAAGAGTGAACAAAAGGAGGTAAAAATTTATGAGCTTGAAAAATGCTTTAATACTAAATAGTAATTTTAACGAAATTTATTCAGAAATTGGAGGATTATTATACCTTTTTGAACAAGGTTATGTTCCTGATGTAATAATAGCAAGTTCTTTTTCTTCTATTACAGGTGCATTACTAGCTAAGGAACCAAGTATAAAAGGTATTAGAGAAATAATAGATTTTTATAAATTTTTAAAAAGACAAGACTTTTTAAATGAAAACTTTCTTAAAAAAATTTTAACAATCAAAAGCTTTTATTCAACGAAAAGTTTAGAATATAAGTTAAGAAAAGTTTTACCTCAAAGTTTTAAGCTTCTGAAAATACCACTTTATATTTTAGCTTATAATGTTGATAAGGATAGTATTAAAGTTTTTAACAAGGAGGGGGACGATAATCTTATTAGTGCTATTATGTCTTCATTGAGCATTCCTGGTGTGTATAGGCCCTATATTTTAAATGGTCAAAGTTATATAAGTTCGGTTTTTTATCCTTCCTATGTTTTAGAATTTGCTTTAGAAATTGGTGTAAATAACGTAAATTATTTTATTGGTGATTATCGTAAGATTTCCGAGATTGTTCCAAAAGATTATAAACTACTATTAATTCAAAATTATAAGGAGTTTTTAGAAGAAACTAGCAGATCAACTTCTCGCATATTAATTTATAACACAAGCTTAGACAGGAATTTATTTGATTTTTCAGATTCAAAAAAGCTCATAGATAGGGGTTATCAAGAAACACGAAAAAAATATATTTATTATAGGTTATTTAGATTTGGTAGGATTAAGGAGGCTCTTGATTTACTCAAAAGGCCAGATTTAAGTGATGAGGAAAGGATTATGAAAGCTTATGCAACTTATCTTGAGGGAGATATTTCGCAAGCTTATATTCAATTTAGTGAATTACATAACAATTTTCCGGATAATATACTTGTTATAAACGGTTATACAAATACTCTTATAGATATTGGAGAAATTGAGCAAGCAGGTGAGGTACTTGAAAACTACAAAAATAGGACAGATGATCCTTATTTCTTCGATACATTTTCAAGATATTACTTCTATAGGGGTGAAATTGATAAAGCATTAGAGTGCTTAAAAATTGCTATGAACTATTCAAAAAACGATCAAATTGCATATAATTTAGCTCTTGTACATTATGGAATAATCATGCATAGTATAGGAAACTCAA
>JBDRXT010000063.1:0-6970 GCA_039803045.1 Caldifarciminota bacterium | reverse complement strand
TAGTATCTACAATACCTGCCAAAATTCCGATTTCTTTATTCTTCAACTTTCTTATCACATTATCAATATCATTAAACGTGAAGTCAATTCCAATTCCATCAACTTCCATATTAGAAATATCATCCAAAAACTCGTATATATCTGAAAAATACGTATTTAGTATAACTTTACAATCATAACTTATTTCTTTTCTCAAATTCTTAAAAAACTTTTTTAAATCCTTTAAGAGCTCAAAATCCCTATAAAATCCCAAGGAAGGCTCTTGAAAATAAAAGTAAGCATAACCCTTATCAAATAGAAATTTTACAACAATTTTTAGAACTTCAATTATTTCATAAGTCTTATAGTTATCAGAGAAGTATTTAAATAAACCAAGTGATGGTAAAATTGCTAAATTTCCAAATCTAAAGTAAGTTTTATAGAATTTTTCAAGTTCTTTTACTTGAAAGCTATTGAAAACTATAACTCTATAAAATACATTAGTCTCAAAATAACGCTTCAAACCATTTACTTGAATATCCAAAATTTCTGAAAACGGTCTAAGTAAATCTTGCCAATTTAAAAGTCCATCTGAAATAATTTTAAAATCACTTTGAATATTTTTTATTTCATTGTAGTCATCTTCGTATAATCTTAAAAGTTCATCATAACTTATTCTATTTCTCTCAAAATCTCTTGTAGCCCTTATTAGTTTTTCACTTCTTGGATATTTTCCATTTAAAGAGATGAAAATTTCCATTTCCAGACTTCCTTTATTCTATGAATTGTATAAGCTGCAACTTGTAAATTATTATACATTACATGCTCAACATTTACTGAAATATTGTCCCAAAAACATAACTCATAAAATAAACTTTCAATAATTTCAATACTTCTTTTTTCAAGCTTCTTCTCATCCTCTAATAAGTAATTTTCTATTTCTTGGGGAATATATACTCCAAGCCATTTTAAAAATTCTAAGTCTTTCCTTTGACTTACAGGAGCAAAACTTATAAATATCTTGGCAGGTCTTAAATTTTTAATTTCACATAAATTGATATATTCGGTTATTACCTTTTTTGCATTTTCAAGCTCAAATACAATTTGTGAAATAAAGCCTTCCATTCCTGCTTTCGTTTTCTCTAATAATCTCTTAGGTTCATCTTTTCTATGAAATATAGTAATTCCGTAAATATGCTTAAAATAGTTTTTAGCTAATAGTGCAGCAGCTATCGGATTATATCCAGGATAATTAATTTTTGAACTTTCTCCTCCTACGATTAAAATATGGTCGAACTTTTGAGAATAATCCCTAATCCACTTCTCGAATTCATATTTTTCCATAATAACCGAAACCTTATTTATAATAATTTCTACAGAATTATCAAAATTTTTAATCATTTCTCCAAACTTTACATTATCAAATTTCATCTTAAATGGAATAACTCTTTCACCCCTACTCCTTTCATCAATGACTTCAGGAATACTAATAAAATCAATTTCTAAAATTTTAGCTATGTTTGAAACTTCAAAAGCTTTCCGCTCAATTTTGGAAATATCCCATTCCAATGGAGGAGGAATTACTGTAAAAATAATTTCTAAATTTTTACAATTCATAAATTTTTAAATTTTACAGTATATATTCTATTTCAGTTTCAATTCTTCCACATTCACAAATTAACTTAACTTTATCCCCTATACTAACTTCAAATACTTCATCAGAAAATTCATATGCTATAACATCTCCAATGAACAACTTATGAAAATATTGTTTTACAAAGGAAAATATGAAATTATAATCAAACTGATTGATTTTTATTTTCTTAACCTTGCTATTTATTTCAATATCCATAATATCAAAAGTTTCAGTCTGTATAAATTCACTAAACGGACTATATGTATCTACGCAAAAATCTCTAATATCTCCAAAATCATTACTAAAAAAGCTCAAAATTCCCAAAAAACCAAAAACTCTATCTTTTCCAACAACAATTCCTATTTGAGGTTTAAAAAACAATCTTTTCGTTAAAGAGAGAATTTTTGCATAAGGACTAATTACACAATTATTTGCTCTTATATACTTAAAATCAAGATTTTTATTTAAAACAATAATTTTTGAAGGCTTTATAGGTGAAAGAATTTTTTTGAAATCATATACAAGTAAAAATTCGCTTTCACTTAAATCTTCTAAATTTGAGCCATTTAAAATTCTCAAATAATTTCCTTCAAGTTTAACATATTTAGCTTTCTGCTTATAAATTACTCTTGATATCTTTATCACTACTTTATTTCAAAGTACTCAGAATAGTCTTCTAATGGATATCTTTCTCTTATTTCTCTTTCAAAATCACTTAATAAGTTTTGGAAATTTTTTTGATATAATTGGGATTTTATTATAAATTTTTGAAATTCGAAGTTTTTCATATCTGGCATAAAATCTTCTAATTTTTTATATATAAGAAATCCCTGATCGTGCTCAAAAACACTTACCTCATTTAAATTTTTACTAAATGCCTCATTAAAGAATTTCTCTCTTTGACCAAATGGTAACCCTGGAAAGTACATATCCGATGTTATAAGACCACTTTCAAAAACAACAACTCTTGGATCATTATTAAACATCAATTTAATACCCAAGCTATCATTATTCTTAACAAAATTTATAACACTTTCAATTTTTTCCCTTAATAAGTTCTTCTTTTTCTGAACAATTAACCTACTCTCTATAATAGATTTAACCCTATCGTAATCTTCATAACCTTCTTTTTTCTTATCAATAATTCCAAAAGCTACTAAGATATTACCCATATCAAATATTCTTGAAAATTGTCCAACTTTGCCCTTCTTTATAAAGTTCCTAACTTCATCATTTTGACCAACAACTGGTAAAAACTCAAATTTCGTTGGAATATAATCAGATGTATCAACACGAAATCCTCTAAAATCTTTATTTTTTATAGCATTCTTAAGACTATCTAAAATTAGTTTTTTTGTTTGAACTGAGGGATTAATTTTGATTAAAATTTGGCTATAATCAACTGTATCTTTGTTTTTCTTATCAATTTTAAAAATTTGATATCCAATAGGTGTTAAAATTGGACCAATAATATCACCTTCCTTTGAATTTAAAAAGCTATCTCTAACTTCTGAATATAAATTATTTATCAAGAAATTCTTTACCCTTCCAGAATCATTCTTAGTAGTTATATCCTCAGAAAATAAGAAAGCTAACTTATTAAAATTCTCACCAACTTTTGCTTGTTCTTTTATATTTTCAATTCTTTCCCTTGCCAAAAGAGAATCATCTACAGATGGATATTTAAAAGCTCTTATTATTAACAACTTAACCCTTTCAGGTGCTCTAAATTCTTCTTTATTATCTCTATAATATTTTCTTAATTCATCTTCACTAATTCTTACAAGTGTATCGGGAATTACATTAGCTGGAATACTAGCGTAGAAAATTTTAATCCTTCTATTTCTGTATAAGTATTCGTATTTTGCGTCTTCATCTGAAGGATTTGAAAGCACTGAAATATAATATCTTACTATATCTTTTGGAATATCTCTTCTTAAGCGATTTTCGTAATCCTTAAAGAAAGGTATTGATCTTTGGTCCCTTAATAGTGATATGTATTTACCATAATCAAATTTACCATCTGTATAAAAAATTGTATCCTCAAGAATTTCTGATGGTGGAAATAATGTTATAATCCTTACTATTGCATCTGGTGTTAAAGAAATTTTTAAATCTTCTAATAATAATTTCCATCTTATATTTTCAACAACTTCATCAAAAACTTTCTTTCTTAATGTTTCAATTTCTTCATTAGTTAATTCCCTTTTTAGTTTTCTTGTTGTATCTGATATAACCTTTTGAAATTCATTATAAAATTCATTATAACTTATCTCATAATTTCCAACTTTTGCAACTATTCCCCTTTCCCAAGGTTGATAAACTTTATATCCCACTATATTTGCACCAAGCTCAAGTCCTATCCATCCTATAAATGCTAAAATAAGTATCCATAAAACTACTCCAGCAAGTTTTCTCATCTTTTGCATTATCATAATTTCTGAAAGTTTAAAGTTTAAAATTTCAAAACTTATGAACTTTATAACTTTTGTGCTTTTTCTAGTTGGTATTTTTCAAATTATTTTAGCAAAACCTTTTATTTCCAATATTTATTTAATTACTCTTTCTTCCGCGATTGCAATAATATCAGCAGGTTTTATACTATCCATAACATCTGAAGTCGCTCAAAAAGATATGCCAAGAAGTTTCGCTACTGTATTTTTGGCTTTAATAGCAATCTTGCCAGAATATGCAGTTGATATATATTTAGCTTATATGGGCGGAAAAGATCCTATATATGCTCACTATGCTCTTGCTAATATGACAGGTGCAAATAGATTATTAGTAGGAGCTCTATGGTCATTAGTAGCTATTATTTTCATAGCTTATTACTTTAGAAAGGGGATTCGGAAAATAAAATTAGATATTCATCTTGAAAAGCTTTTTCTTTTAATAGCAACAATTTATGGATTTTTTATATGTTTAAAAGGTTCAATTAATATAATTGATTCTATTGTTTTAGCAATTATATTCTTTATTTATGGTTTTTTAGCTTCTCTTCAAGAACATGAAGAACCTGAATTTGAGTTTGGAATACAAAAAACAATTTCCAATTTCAAAAAACCAATAAGAATTATAACTTATATTTTCCTTTTTTCTTACTCTGCTATCGGAATATTATTATCTGCAAAACCATTTGCAGAAGGTCTTATTTATATTGGTAAAAGTCTTGGAATTAGTGAATTTTTTTTAATCCAATGGGTTGCTCCTTTTGCAAGCGAAAGTCCAGAGTTCGTAATTGTTCTAATTTTAGCACTAAGGGGATTTGGTTCTTGGGCATTAGGTACATTAATCTCATCAGAGGTAAATCAACTAACATTATTAGTTTCTACTATTCCCATCGCATTTTCTCTTGGAGCAGGTTCAATTTCAATATTCCCCTTAGATTACATTCAAATTACAGAGCTTCTATTAACTATATCTTTATCACTTTTTGCTATAACACTTATTTTAAATGACGAATTTCACATCATAGAAGCAATAATTTTAATTTCTATATTCCTTTTGACATTTCCTCTTAAAAACTATCATTTTGAAATTTCCATTGTTTTAATTATTTTAAGTTTCTTAAATATTTTGAGAATACGCGGATTTTCGTATATTGCAAATACTATAAAGCTTGTTATAAAAAGCACAGAAAGATAATGCTTTATCACATCTTAACTCCATTTTCTGAATATTTTATATTTTTTAATCTTTTTAAGTATATAACGTTTAGAGCTTTTCTAGCAGGAATAATTTCATTTCTCATAGTAATACTTATGACCCCATATTTTATTAGAAAATTTAAGCAGTTAAGAGAAAGGATTAAGGAAGATGTTCCAAGTTGGCATAAGAAAAAAGAAGGTACTCCAAATGGAGGAGGTATTATAATGTTAATAGGAATTTTAATTAGTTCACTTTTACTTGCAAGATTTGATAATCCGCTTGTTTGGATTTCTCTCTTTTCAATTATATATATGGCATTAATTGGATTTTATGATGATTACAAAAAATTAACTTCAAAAGTAAAAGTTGACGGTTTAAAAAAACTTCCAAAATTTGTCCTTCAATCAATACTATCAATTATTATTTTTGTCTTCATAATTTTTTACTATCCACCGGAAATAGCAACAAAAACACAATTTTTGTTTTTTAAAAATATAATGATTGATTTTTCATTACTATATCCAGTTTTTATATTTTTCGTGTTTGTAGGAGCTGCAAATGCTTTAAATTTAACAGATGGACTTGATGGTCTTGCTGCTTCTACTTCAATACCACCAATTATAACGTTTTTGATTATTGCATATATTACAAGTCATATTACATTGTCTAAATATCTTAACATAATTCATATTCCACAAGCCGGGGAACTTACAATAATATGTTCGAGTATAGTTGGAGCTTTACTTGGATTTTTATGGTATAATTCATATCCAGCAGAAATATTCATGGGAGACTCAGGTTCTCAAATGTTAGGAGGAGCTCTTGGTATTGTAGCTATATTAACAAAACAGGAAATATTGTTAGCAATAGCAGGTGGAATTTTTGTAATTGAAACACTATCGGTAATTTTGCAAGTAGGATATTTTAAATATACTAAGAGAAAATATGGAGAAGGTAAAAGAATTTTTAAAAGAGCGCCTTTACATCACCATTTTGAGGAAATTGGATGGCAAGAACCAAAAATTGTATCAAGATTTTTAATAATTTCAATAATTTTTAGTATATTAGCACTTGCTACTTTAAAAGTCAGGTAAAATATTCCTTTAAAATTGTCAAGGTAATTATGAATAAGCCAGAAGAATATTATGTGAGATTAAAAAAGTTGGAAAGTTTAAGAAATATTGGAATT
Organism: Caldifarciminota bacterium; assembly: GCA_039803045.1. Classification (GTDB taxonomy): domain Bacteria; phylum Hydrothermota; class Hydrothermia; order LBFQ01; family DSFT01; genus DSFT01. The sequence goes on along the minus strand of JBDRXT010000063.1, from coordinate 518 downwards.
GAACCATATGCATATAAGTTTGAAAAAGAATTTAGTGCAAGGTATCTAAAGGAAAACTTTGAAAATTTAAAAGATAGAGAAATAAGATTTGCTGGAAGAATTATGAGCATAAGGATTATGGGAAAAGCTCTATTTGCAACACTAAGAGATGAAACAGACGATATTCAAATTTATATAAAAACAGGGGAAACAGAAAATACATTTGATATACAAAACATTGCAAAAGCATTCGATAAATATTTTGATACTGGAGATATTATAGGAGTTGAAGGAAAATTATTTAAAACTCATACAGGAGAGATTACAATATTCGTTAAAAGATTTCAAATGCTCTCTAAATGCTTATTACCACTACCTGATAAGTGGCATGGTCTAAAAGATTTAGAAATTCAATACAGGGAAAGATATTTACATCTTATGGTAGATAGAGAAGCAATTGAAACATTTAAGAAAAAATCTAAAATTATTAAGCTTACAAGAGAGTTTTTTGATAATAATGGTTTTATTGAAATAGATAC